>CAZBJP010000036.1:0-15813 GCA_964492205.1 uncultured Sediminibacterium sp. | reverse complement strand
GCAGAACAAAACCAACAAAATGCTGTCAGAACCATCGCTCAAATTTTAAATGAACAAGCAGGCCTAAGTTTACCTGGCACTTTGAGTAATTTAGGAACAGTACCGAGTATCTATATGCGAGGTGCAGCATCCGGCAGAACATTGGTTTTAATTGACGGCGCACCTGTGGGTGACCCTTCTATGATTAGTAATGAATTCGATTTAAACTTAATTCCCTTGAATCAAGTGGAGCGTATTGAAATCTTAAAAGGTGCACAGAGTACTTTGTATGGTTCAGATGCTATTGGCGGCGTAATTAATATCATCACCAAAGGGAAAGAAATACCTTTTGTGACAGGGGCCTTAAGCTTTGGAAGTTATGGTACAAAACAAGGCAATGTACAGTTCAATAGCAATATCAAAAAACTCAATTTTACAATCGGGTTAGAGCACCAAAATGCAGACGGATTTTCTTCTGCTAAAGATGTAACCAATAGGGGAAATTTTGACAAGGATGGCTACGAAAACAACAGTTTTTTTGTCAAAGCAAAATATAAATTCGATACACTTTGGAACCTACAATTATCAAGCAGAAAAACCGCTTACAAATCTGCCATTGATTATGGCGGATTTAAAGACGATAAAGACAACGAATTTAAAAATGCAACTGCTATCAATGGATTGATCTTGCAATACAAGAAAGCAAAAACTAACTTTCAAATTCAATACCAATATACCACACAGGATAGAACCTACTTAAATGATAGTATTGATAGAACTTATTTAATTTTTGAAAACAATCAATATGCAGGTAAAACTCATTTTGCAGATGCATTCTTGTCCGCTCCTATAAGTAAAAATATTCAATGGATCGTTGGGACAGACTTCAGATATGGATCTTATAATCAATCATACAAATCCATCAGTCAGTGGGGTCCTTATAACGATGCGTTTAAAGATACTTTTCAATATCAAAACGCAATATACACTTCTTTCTTGATCAATGATAACGCTAGAAAATGGCTTCTTGAATTAGGTGCCAGATACAATAACCATAATCGTTATGGGAATAATCAAACATTCACCATCAATCCTAGTTATGCATTAAATGAGCAATTTAGATTGATTGCCAGTATTTCTAAAGGATTTAAAGCACCTTCTCTTTATCAAATTGGCTACAATGATCAGCTTAAAGCCGAAACCTCATTTAACACAGAGCTGGGCGTTTCGTTTAGAAAGGAAAAAGTATTTGCACGTGCAGTCTATTATAATCGTAATATTAAAAATGGCATTGACTATAATTATATTGATTACAATTACTTCAATTTCATACAACAAAAAGTCAATGGTATTGAAATTGAAATTCAACATCCAATCAATGAGCAGCATCAATTTTCATTGAACTATACATTGATGAATGGAGAAGAAACAAACCAAAATAGAATCACAACAACTGATACGATTACTTATAACTATTTATTAAAGCGCCCGAAACATAGCTTGAATTTACAATGGCATTATTCCATCAATAAAAAATGGGATGCCACCCTTACGGCTAGGTATATAAGTAAGCGATATGATGTAGGTGGATACGAAAAACCAGATGTAACCTTAGCTTATTATACACTCTTAAATGCACAACTTCAATATAAATGGAATAAGCATCTTCTTCTATTTGCAAATGGTCAAAATTTATTGAATGACCAGTTCAATGAAATTTATGGATACAATGCAATTGGCAGAATGGTTCAATTTGGCATACGACTTAATTAAAAGTAAATAAAGAGTTTTTTTCACCTTCGGACAAGATTAAATGCGTTAGTAAATCTAAAAAAGCTTTGTATCTTTATACAAAGCTTTTTTATGGAATTTCATCCTGACCAACTCTTAACCATCGTCTTTACTTTATTTGCCGTAATCGATATTGTGGGTTCTATTCCACTACTGATTTCAATGAAAGAAAAAGTCGGGGTGATTAAGTCGTTTAAAGTCACGCTGATTTCTGGCGGATTGATGATCTTATTTCTATTCTTAGGCAAACCCTTTTTACAAATATTAGGCTTGGATGTAAAATCATTCGCTGTGGGAGGATCGATTGTGATTTTTCTTTTAGGACTCGAAATGGTATTAGGTCATGAAATTTTTAAAGGCGATAAAAACGAACATGCCGGTGCAGTGGTGCCCATCGCCTTCCCAATTATTGCAGGAAGCGGAACCTTAACTACAATCATGTCCTTAAAAGCTAATTTCGATGAAGCTTATATCGCAGCTGGTATTATCATTAACTTAGTGATTATTTATATTGTGCTGAAATCTTTAAACTTTATCGAACGTATGCTTGGCCCAGGTGGACTTTTAGCAGTTCGTAAGTTTTTTGGAGTGATTTTATTAGCAATTGCAGTAAAGATCTTCTCAAGCAATATAGCGGCATTAAGAAAATAAAATTTTCTACTATAAAAAAAGAGTTGGGTAAGATGACCCAACTCTTTTTTTTGTCCATTTTGCTATACAAAAATAAGTAGCTCTAAAAACTTAACCTACATTGAAGGATATAGTTTCTTCCCAAAGCAGAAATGCCGCTTGCAAAATAACGATAATTTAAATCTGTAATATTTTCAATCTGGAAACTTAAGTTGACCTTTTTACTAGGTTGAAAATTAGTATTGACATTCCAGATTTGCCAACCAGGCATACCATCCTTTGTGGCATAAATTTCATTGTCCTCTCCATTTAAATTATAATCCTCAATGCGTTTCCAACCATTGAATACTGTAAACAATTCAGCAGAAAATTGCTTCATGTTATGCTTCAACCCAATTCTTCCATATACTGGAGGAATATGATCCAAAGGCATTTCTAATAACCCATTTTTGTATCTACCTTTTGTATAGGAATAAGTAGCTGCCAATAGAGTATTAGGCGTGAAATTAACAGAGCCATGAACATTAAAACCATAAACAAACGCTTTGGCTTTATTTTGTGTCGCATAGACATCACTCATAATACCTTGGTATAAAATGGCGGATGCATTATTCCATTTGAATTTGTCTACAACTAAAGCATTTTTAAACCAAGTGTAAAACAAAGAAGCACCCAACGAGTAGTTGCTTGTTGTTTTTGAAACATTCAACTCCACATTATAAGTATACTCTGGTTTTAAGTCTTTATTGGGCACAACCACATAACCAGTTCTTGTATCAAACACTTTTGTTAAATCATCCACATTAGGGGCTCTAAAACCACTACTTGCACCAAAAGCAATTCTTAAACCATCTGTTCCATTATATGCTAGGCCAAGGTTCCCAGTTAAGGATGTGTTATTTTGTTTTACATCTGTGAAAGGGAAATGCATCAAAACAGTGTCTTTAAAGTTCGCATTCAATTGCACATTATTCAAACGCATGCCACTATTCAATACCCAATTTCTTTTCAAGAATTTAGTATGTTGAGCATATAATGCATAGTTGGCCATATTGGTAGGACCATCACTATACCTTGTTGTAATTGCGCTTCTTAAATTAGTAGAGATATTATTTCTATAAGCTGTAGAAGTTACTTTATTGTAATAAGACTCTACCCCAATATGCAAATCACCTTCATCGTCCTGATGCAATAGGTCCACATTTATTCCAAATAAGTCCACTGCTTCAAATCTGTAATCTTTATTGTTAGACTTAAATTTTCTACTCATCCTACTTTCTTCTAAATGTTGATAATTGACATTGGCAGTTAGTTCATGAAAGTACCCACTAAGATGCTCTTTAGTCAAAGTATATCCCAATAAATTACGCACCTGAGGACCATAATACCATTCCGCATACACCGGCAAACTTTTACTTGTTTCAGTTAAGCGATCATATCGATTAATGTCAGATGATTTTGAAATCTGTACATTCAATAAATGTGTAGTATGCACATTTGGCTTGTACATTACTTTTTGTAAAAAATCAGTTTGATTGTAGCCACTTAATTTTTGTATGTTCACCGATGCACTATTGTCTTTCATCACATCTATATTATTTTCACGTGTGACATAAAAAAATCTTTTACCAAAATCTGGATAAGCTGCCAATCTTTTATTACCCTGACGCATATCCCCAAAACTACTATTGGTAAAAGAAGTAAGGTAAGCCCATTGATTGTTTGCAATATTAAAATCAATATGTTGACGATGTTCATTTTGACCATTTGCATATCTATAAACTATATTACCATTTGCCTTCCACGGGGCGTTTTTTGAAGCCAAATTTGAAATAAACAATTGAGGCTGTTTGGTGAATAAATTTACCACACCACCCAAAGCATCACTACCATACAAGGTAGAACTTGGCCCATAATTGATTTCTACACGATCCAAAATCATATTATCTACAGTAATGATATTTTGCAAATGACCTGCTCTAAAAATAGCACTATTCATACGCACACCATCAACCATTAACAAAACTCTACTCGCCTCAAACCCTCTCACCACAGGGCTTCCGCCGCCAGCTTGACTTTTTTGAACAAATACTTGACCAGATGAAGTTAGTATATCTGCCGTGTTAGCCTGCTGTTGAATCAATATTTTATCGGTGAGCGATTCAACTCGCTGTATGATATTTTTGGATAATGCCGGAAACTTGTTAGCATAGATGACTACATCTTGTAATTTTTTAATTGTAGTATCTGTTTGCGCCAAAGCATCATGCATCGACATCCCCAAAAAAAATACAGCACCTATTAAAAGACGCATATATTATTTTTAAATGAAAATGAATAGTCGCTTATTTAAGGCGACTTGTCTAATAGCGTTAGATAACTTCTGGCGGCGGATAAAATTGACCTAAAAATTGATTGATCAATCTATCTTGATAGTAAGTATAAAATAGTTGATTTAACTGCAAAAACGCATGTCGGTATTGAGATTCAACATATTTATCAAATAAAGAAAAGTTGAAATTTAGTTTCTGTTTACTTGACTTTTTATTTGCTGCAAATTCTTTATCAACCTGTTGCGCTTTAGATTGTTTCGCTACAATTTCAGCTTCCTCTTTATCCGATGCAGCAACCAATTCCCATCCAGATTCTGTTTTGGTTAAAGAAATAATATCATAAAACATACCGTCATGACTAAACTCACGGCCCTTTTCCTCCCAAATGTATCCCTTAGGTAAAATAGACTTATCTTTCAATATGAGTTTTATTTTATGCTCTTTTGAATCTTTATGCTCTTCAGGCTCATTGAATTTACCTTTATCAATACTTGCAAATCGTTCCTGCTCATGCCATTGTTCCTGCACCCAATAAAACAAGGATAAGCTACTTGTGGAAAGTAGTAATGCGGCGAAACAAAATATAGCAATCGACTTTTTCAATAAGCCTAAGTTACGGAAAAAATGATCATTTTTTAATCCACCGTTTGAATTGTTAAAGTAGGATAATTCCCACCATTATTAGTATCACCAAAAAATGAATTTGAATTCAATGGTGCAATAAATCGAGCCTCAATATTAATTGCTCCTGAACTTGTATTTATAAAACAAGTGGTCGTTCCTGTACCAACCCAATAACCACTTCCACCTTCTATATGAGCAGTTTGAGAAAGTTGCGCGCCAGTAGAAGCATTAAAGATTGCAAATCTTGACCAACCCACATTTGCCCAACCTAAGTTTAAATCTATTCTGTATATACGACCAGCTGGTAAATAAATAGTGCCATTGCTTACATTAGACATAGACCCAACGTTGATATTGGTAGTTTGAAAAAGCATTTTTGTACCAATTGCATTAAAATATTGTCCTGCATTACTACTAAACTGTGCATACATAGGCATGTTTCCTGGCGCTAGCGACAACCAATTAGTACCATTACTAAATTCAATTAATCCATTACTAGTATTATATCTAATAGCTCCTGCACCAGCAGTTGATGCAGCAGTTGAAGTAGTACCAATACCCAAATAACCTTCACCAGGATTGGTTGTACTAGTAGGAGTTGTTCGGATATCTAAAGTCGCATTGGGCGCGGAATTACCCACACCCACTTTACCTAAATTGTTATAGGTATTCGTACCTGAAAGAGTCCATGGATTAATAATTGCAGAAGAGCCAATTTGCTTTACTATAAAATAAGATGCATTGGGTGAAGATTGAGTTCCAGTCAGCGCTGCATTCCCAATAATACCTGGCCCAGAAGTTGGACCATAAAAATCTAGCATCCTAACTCCCACTTGGATATCTGATGTTGGTGTTACTATACACTTCATAGGTGTGTTGGCATTTTGCGCAGATGAACCAGTTCCATTTTGTGACATAAAAAGACCACTTGCTAATGCATTAGAATTTGTGTAGTCATAAATTTGAAATCTACCAGCAACTCCTGCACCTGAACCATAGTAAATTGCTAATCCTGATTCTATTTCATATGTTCTATTCGCTTTTAAAGTGAATTTATTACTTGACCAAGTTAAATTTCCAGCTGCAGTAGCATCAAAACTTACAATTGCACCATTAGTTAATGAACTACCATCTGCTCCAGTATATCTTGCAATACCATATTCCACCGTTTGACCAGTTACTGGCAAATTTCCAGCAACCATTTTATAATACACTCTATCATAATCTCCACTATTTCTTGTCCCAGTAGATACAACAATAACATTATATGTTGTTCCAGCTTGTAAGTTTACTTCCACTTTACCGTTATACTCAACATGGACGGTATTATTAGCGCTCGTTTGGGCATCCGTTCCGATATCCGTTGTACCCTGTCTTACTTTAAAGGTCATAGTGAAGTCGCCAGTAGCATATCCACTACTTGAAAAATCAAATAAATATCTTCCTGAAACGGGTACTGTAAAAGAATATCCATTCGTATTTGCAATATCACCTACAGCTGTTGAATATACTTTACTGTATAATTTCACCATATCCGTGGCAGTCACTCCATTTCCAGCAGAACTAGCTGTAGCAATGGTTGCCCAGCTAGCGCCATTCCAATAATAATATCCTGCTTGTAACCCAACAGATCCTAAATTATATACTAATAAACCTTCAGCGGGAGATGTAATTGTTATAACATCTGTTGCACTTGTTAACGTAACTCTAGGTGGTAGAAAACCTTTATTAGTTGCATATACATCTAACTTTGCTGAAGCATTAGGCGTAATAGTGCCAATACCTGTTTGGGCATTTGCAAGAGTAATAACACTATATAAAGCTATAGTAAATAAAAGTTTTTTCATTTTTTAATTTTAGAACAACGCTCTAAATACCACCCAGTTAGCTCCATCAGAAACTAATTTAACCCAGTTATTTGAAGCTTCTGAGCCAATAGTAAAGCTTGTTACTGCAGTATTTGCACTATCCACAAAAATGGTTTCAGTTGTTCCAGTTCTAGAAACTGTGACTACTTTTGTGGTTTTGTTTTTTATAATAATTTCTTTACCCGCATTACCAGTTGCAGCTGGTAATGTCAAAGTGCCATCTGCAGTACCCTCATAAAAAACATATTTATCTGAAATTGAAATCGTAGCAGACGCAGTTGGTTTTGAAACAGAACTAGAACCATAAGTCCAGGTTGCATTTCCACTTGCATCAGATGTTAGTACTTTATTTGCGGCTGCTCCAGTTGGAATTTTAACTGTACTACTAAAGGTAGCAGCACCCGTGGCAGTAACTGAAGTCAATGTAGTTACACCACTTGCACTTAAAGTTGTAAAGGCACCTGTACTAGCTGTTGTAGAGCCGATTGGTGTATTTTGAATACTACCTGCATAAATTGCACCTCCAACTCCTAAACCACCAGTCGCAACAACAGCGCCAGTTGTTGTTGATGTTGATGCAGTATTATTTGAGAAAGTTTTTACTCCAGCAAAAGTTTGTGCACCATTTGTTACTACACCACCATTGGTTCCATCTGCTGGTGTTAATGTAATGGTCGTTCCACTAATAGTTGCCCCCGCTGCATTTGAAGTGCCAGCTATCGATGCCACTGTGTTTACACCAGCAATAATTGAAGTTGTGGTCGCACTAGTAATTCTACCTTTTGAATCGATTATTAAGGAAGGAATAGCAGTTGAAGAACCATAGGTGCCTGAAACAACACCAGAATTTGCTAAGGTACCCACCGCTGTTACATTTCCAGTTCCATCAAAACTTGGACTTGTATAAGTCAAATCTCCTGTAATGGCAATCGTTCTTCCAGTTTGTAATTTTGTTGCAGTTCCTGCATTGCCCGAAATTGAACCTGTAATGGTTGAATTAAAAGTTTTTGCACCTGCAAATGTTTGTGCCCCATTTGTAACAATACCACCATTTGTGGCATCTGCAGGGGTTAATGTAATTGAAGTGCCGCTGATTGTTGCACCATTTGCACTTGAACTTGCAGCAATCGTATTTACAGTATTAACACCAGCTACAATGGATGTTGTATTTGCTGAGGTAATGCGACCTTTTGAATCTATAGTCAAAGTAGGAATTGCGGTTGAGGAGCCATAAGTTCCAGCAGTGACGCCAGAATTTGATAACGTTGTATTGAAGGACCCCGTACCAGATCCAGTTAAATCACCAGTTAAAGTAATAGTTTGATCACCAGTATTTGTTCCAGATACGTTTGCATCATTTGAAACAGTCAATGTTTTAGAATTTGTATTACCCCCTGCTATAGTAAAACCAGTAGTTTGACTAGTAGGTGTTAATCCATTAATTGTCTTATTAGTAAAAGCCTCTACCCCGGCCAATGTAGATAATGTACCTGAAGTTGGCAAGTTGATATTCGTATTATTTGACACATTGAAAGTTGTAGAATAGGCTCCTGCAGTTATTAAATTACCTCCTAGTGTAATCGTTTTCCCGGAGTTTGCTACACCTGTTCCTCCATTTGCTCCTAAGATGATACCAGTTACATTGGCAGCATTTCCAGATACATTTCCAGTTACATTTCCAGTTAAGTTAGCTGTAATCATTCCAGCACTAAAATTACCAGAAGCGTCACGCTTTACAATTGTGCTGGATGTATTAGAAGCTGTTGCAGCATTCGCTGCAACAGTAGCAGTATTAATATTACTTGCAGAAGAACCACCAACACTCAACACAGTTGGCGAAGCAGCAGTGTTTCCTAAATCTCCTGCTAATTGAATTTTACCTTTGGTGTTTGCATCCGCATCCGCAATCGTTGCCGCAGCTACTTTCGTATCGACGTAAGACTTCACAGCTAATTGAGTGGGATAATTTGTATTACTTGCACTTGCGCCACCCAAATCTGTTGCACTAGATTTATTTGTATTAGTCTCAGCATTAGTCACATCAGCAACTGGTATCGCTGCAGCTGCAGTGAAAGCATTTGTGCCATTCCCCTTGATATAACCAGTTAATGTACTTGCGCCTGATCCACCATTGGCAACTGCAACAACCCCTGTAACATTGGTTGCATTTCCTGACACATTTCCAGTCACATTACCAACTAGATTAGCTGTAATTGTTCCTGCTGCAAAATTTCCAGACACATCTCTCATTACGATTTTATTTGACGTATTTGATGCTGTGGCAGCGTTCGCTAAAGTAGTGGCATTGGCAATATCACTTGCCGTAGCTCCTCCAACACTAACTACATTTGGAAAAGTTGCCGATCCACCTAAGTCACCTGCTAATTGAATTTTTCCTGTTACTGATGCTGTTGCAGATGGTGTTGCATTGGAAACTAAATCATCAACATAAGATTTTGTAGTAGCATCCGATGAAGCAGATGGCGTTGTGTTAATAGTGATTCTTGGTACCGTTAACACTCCAGACATCACATCACCAGACTTTATTAAATACCTCGCATCGGTAGCTGATTGATTCGTAGTAATTTCATGCCAAGTATTATTATTACCTTCAAAAATAAATGTTCTGCCATTGTTTGCAGCATCTTGTGATACGACAAAAGTTGTACCTGCTGTTCCAGTATATGTACCTGACCGCAATGTTGTAAATTCAGTATAAGTTCCTGTTATTACCGCTACTGTAGGCACAGTAACATTTCCATTACCATCTGGTTGAACACCATTTACTCTCACTACAGCACCGGTTACATCTGCAACTGGTATTGAAGTAGATGACGTAAATGCTGATGTCCCACTTCCTTTAATATAACCACTCAGATTAGTGGCACCAGTACCTCCATTGGCAACTGGCAAAGCTCCAGTTACTTTTGTTGTTAAATCTATTCCTCCAGCCAACATATTATTCGTAACACTGGTAGCACTAATTGTTCCAACACCACTACTGTTAATAGTAAAGTCTCCAGAAACTGCAATTGCCTGAGCAGCACCAGCAGCATCACCAATATATAACTTACCACTTGCTAAAGAAGCACCAATAGGAGATACCCCAGTAATAGTCGTATTCGACACATTGGTAATCCTACCCTTCGCATCTACAGTAAAATTTGGAACCGTAGTGGCCGATCCATAAGTGCCTGCAGCTACTCCAGTATTAGATAAAGTTGCTGATAATATTCCTGTTCCTGATCCTGATAAATCTCCTGTTAATGTTATAGTTTGATCTCCAGTATTCGATCCAGACAAAGTAGCATCATCTGCCAATGTCAATGTTTTTGAAATAGTCCCCCCATTAATTGAAAATCCTGTAGACTGACTATTTAATGTCAACCCATTGATAGTTTTATTATTTAAATTTTCAGAACCATTAAGTGTGGCTAAAGTTCCGGTAGCTGGAAGCGTAACATTGGTCGTTCCAGAATAAGTCAAGCTTAAAGCACCCGTGCCTGTGGTTACAAAATCTCCTCCGATCGTCATGGTTTTACTACCGTTGTTTATTCCAGTTCCACCATTAGCTCCCGTAATCATACCAGTTACATTCGATGCATTTCCAGACACATTACCTGTGACATCACCAACTAGATTGGCTGTGATTGTTCCAGCACTAAAATTTCCAGATGAATTTCTTTTTACCACAGTACCAGCAGTATTTGCATCTGTAGCTGCATTTGCGATTTGCTCTGCTGTATTAATATTTGCTGCTGTTGATCCACCAACTGAAACAACCCTTGGTAATGTTGCAGAGTTCCCTAAATCTCCTGTTAATTGTATTTTACCTTTTGTACTTGCATCTGCATCTGCAATAGTAGCAGCGGCTACTTTTGTATCCACATAAGTTTTAACAGCTAACTGTGAAGGATATTTTGAATCTGTTGCATTAACATCTCCTAGATCAGTTGCAGTAGCTCTATTTAAAATTGATTCAGCATTGGTTACATCTGCTACTGGAATTGAGGTTGAAGCTGTAAAGGCACTAGTTCCGTTACCTTTCAAATAACCAGTTAAACTAGTCGCACCAGTTCCACCATTTGCAACGGCTATTGTTGTTCCATTCCATATACCTGAAGTGATCGTTCCAACAGTATTAATATCTGTTCCAACTAATTTTGAAGCAGTGATGCCTCCAAATAATTTTGCATTAGTTATACTATTATCTGCAACACCACCTGAAGCAAATTGATTACTTACATATGTTTTAACTGCTAACTGTGAGGGATATTTTAAATCACTTGATCCAATACCACCCATATCAATATCCGTACTTTTATTCGCTACTGCTTCCGCACCTAAATTTGTTAAAGCAGCCGAAGCTGAAGTTGCTCCTGTTCCACCTTTACTTATTTCAATTGCTGTTCCACTCCACACACCAGAAGTAATTGTGCCAACTGAAGTTAAACTAGAGCTCACTACAGTATTTGCTAATGTAGTACCTGTTAACGTATTTGCTGCTGCAGCTACAGTAATGTCAGCACTACCATCGAATGGTACTCCATTTATGTTTTTTGCAGATATAAGTTTTGTTGCCGTTGAAGCATTACCAGACAAGCTACCTGAGACATTTCCTATTAAATCACCTGTAAATCCGGTTGAAGTAACAGAGGTTAAACCTGAAAGTGTTGTAGCTGTATTTCCTAATTCAATATTGGTTGACCCAATTGTTAACGCACTATTGGCTAATTTATTATTCGCAATAGCAGTTCCACTCCATACACCAGTTTCAATAGTACCTACTTCTTTTAAATTTATCAAAGAAGTTAATGTTGAATTTGAAGTAGCAGTAATATTACCTGCATTAGTTGCTGTTGAAGCGTTACCGGTTAAATTTCCAATAAAACTAGAAGCAGTTAAGTCTTGCGTAAATCTACCATTCCCTTCAACATCAAATTGAAAAGTTGTAGGAGCATAATTTGCACCAATTGCAAACCTCCCATTGTCATCAATTGTTACCCTTCCACAACAACCACCTTGATAAAGTGAAAGAGATGTTGATCCTGGAGCAGTGCCAAACTGCCAAGTAGATGTGCTTGGAACAGTTAATGTACCATTACTAAGTACAATACTTGGTAATGTAATTTGATCACTAAATGTTTTTGGCCCTCCAATAGTTTGTGTGGTTGAAAGATCTACAAAGTTTTTTATTGTAGAACCAGTACCTCCATTGGAAATTGCAATAGCAGTTCCACTCCATACACCAGTTTCAATAGTCCCTACTGTTGTCAATGAACTTGATCCAGCTAATGGGGATGCACCAATGGTATTATAAGAAATTGTTTTTGCTGAAGCACCATCATAAACAGCGCCAGACGCATCACCAGTTCCGCTTGCATTCATAGTTAAACCGTTAGCTGCAGCAGACGCAATTGTGATATTTGAAGAGCCATCAAAACTAACTCCGTTAATAGTTACAGGCGTAGCAATTTTAGTGGCTGTTGCAGCATTACCAGATATGTTTCCAGTTACTTTTGAACCACTTACAGAAACGATCTTAGCATCTGTAACATTGTTATCTGCAATTTTCGCAGTAGTGATTGCATTGTTGGCAACAATGGGCAGACCAGCATTTCCAGTTAAATCGCCAGCCAATTGAATTTTTCCTTTAGTAGCCCCATCTGCATCTGCAATAGTAGCTCCAGCTATTTGCGTATCAACATATGTTTTTATAGATTTAACGGAAGGATATTTTGCATCAGATGCTGCATCTGTTAGGATGCTTGTAGATTTGTTCGACAAGGACTCTCTTAAATTCATTTGATTGTAAATAGCTGAACTGTCAAATGTCTTTGCATTCAATTGTGCAGGTGTAACATATTTAATCAAACTATCTGCCAAGTTTATTTTTGTTGCAATTGAATTTAGTATTGGAGTTTGATCAAATGTCTTTGCATTCAATTGCGCAGGTGTAACATATTTAGTGCTATCTGCAATATTTAATTTCTTATCCAATCCAAATACATTTCCAGCATACAATGCATAAGGCACGGAACCAAATGGCGAAGTGCCCAAGTCAATTAAATCTTTTGTATAATCCCATCCTGTAACAGGAGCAATTGGCGTAATTGCAATCTTAAGATTCAAGAAGTAAGGACCTTGTGCCCAATCAACCAAGTTTAAACTTGTAACAATACCTCCAATTCTTTTTCCATTCCCAACACTAATACTAAATACGCCTGAGGCATCTGTAGTCGTCTCGTGCTCTTCTATTAAAACTTTAACACCATTTTCATTACTTTGAATAATGCTTGATTGCACAAATATTTTTCTGTCTTTTGCCGGATTCGCATACTGATCCCTAGCAACTGCTTGAAAAATAATTCCATTTGTAGGTACTTGTGCAAATAGGTGACTTTGCATTAAAGTCATCATTACAACAAAGACAAATGAAATCTTAAGTTTAAAATATTGCTTCATAATCTTACTTTTCAAAAAAATTTTATATTAATTCGATTTTATAAACTTGATCGCATCTACATAAGCAGGCGATTCTATTTTCAATACATAGGTGCCAGCAACGAGTGCACTTAGATCGATATTCAAACCCTGAAATAAATTAAAGCCTGATTCTTTTTGTGTTCTAACAAGCATCCCTTCTGTTGTCCAAATGGTTAAATTAAAAGTCTCTGTTAAAGGAGGGGTATTATTCAATTTAACTTTGGTATTATTATTTACAGGATTAGGAAACATTTTAATACCCAGGCTATTAAACTTCATTGTTACTTCACAATTAATAGCAAAGAGTCCATTCCCTCTTGTTCCATTTAAAACTGCCACTCCTGATTGCACATCAATACATGCTGCGTTACTATTAAACTGTATGGCAAGACCATTGCTGGCAGTTCCAGGCAAAGTACCCACTGAGCTCATCATAAAGATACCCATCTGTGCGTTTGCAAATTGTAGGAATAATAAAAAAACAATTAATGAAAACCCTTTTTTCATATTATCTGAATGAAGTGAAATACAATTTTGTTGGCTCTTTAGCACCTATCAAAGTATAATCCAGTACTAAATGACTTGATCCAATTAATTCGATATTATAAACATATTCGACATTATTGGTATTGCTTGTTTGCGCCTGCACATGTATTTGCAATTTGTTGCCTACTTTTTCTATAGAATAACTACCCTTTAAACCATCAGAATCCAAAGTGGTTTTATTCTTTAGAAAATTTATAAAATAAGTAGACTGCCCTACATAAGTTCTTTTACTTGTTCCAGTAATGCTATAATCCAAATACCAGGTTTTATCTGATAGCATTTGGTAGGATAAGTTGACCTCAGCATCAATAGTGTCTTTTTTGCAACTAATAAGTTCTGTGACTGCTATTGTGCAAAACAAAAATGGAATATAAAATTTTAAAATACTTTTCATTTATTATTACTTTATTGTTTTAGAACAAGTCCTTCGCTTTAATCAACATGCCTAAATTAAAACTATTGAACCCAGTTTGAATTGCCGATTTAGTCACCGAATGAAGCCCTTGTTTGTAATGAAAGAAAATAGTGTAGTAGGATTTATTATCGAACTCCAAACCTAAGTGCGCTCTTAGAAACATTTTTCTGTAATTGTTATTCACCTGATTGTCCAAACTTTGGCCAGATAAACGAATATCAAGACTAGGTCCCGCAACCACATAAAATTTATACTTAGTAGTATCCAAGATTGGGATGATTTTTTTGTACAAAGCTGTCATGTTTAAACTAAACACTTGATCTTCCGCCTTAAAGTTGGAGAAACTTCCAATGAAAGGTTCAAAACTTTTAACATCTTTATAGTTGGCACCAGTTGCATATTTGTTTAAAGTAAATGCTACAGCATATGGATGTTTTTCTTTAAACTTACCATCCACCCTAAAACCGGCCATAAAACCAGGCTTAAATACATTTTTTTGTTCAACTGAATAGACAAATGGAGCGTTATATTCGTTTGCGCGGATATTTTGCTTGGCAAAGTTCATTCCTCCCATCAAAAACACGTCGTTGTCCGTAAAATCTACAAATACTTTGTTCCAGGTCTTAGTGAACTCCTTTTTAAACTTAATTGAATACTTTAAAAAAACACCATCTTTTTTACGTTGGTTCAGCACCGTGTCCTTAGGAACTGAGAAGGTCTGGGAAAAGGAAATAGAAAAATTACATATTGTAAAAAATACTAATAAAATAATTTTATAATTCATATTAAAAAAATTAAAAATATAAAATGACGCAATGTAAAAAAAGAATATACAAAGTAAGTGCGCGTGGGCGCGTAAGATAGATTCAATAAATTAAATGAGAAGACAGCATAAGATTATCCTTGTACAGATTTATAAAACTTGTACAAATTTTAGATAATATTCTGCTTATTGAGGAATTCTGAAGGGGTTAAACCCATCTTTTGCTTGAAGGCGTTGAAAAAAGTCGTCCTTGAACCAAAACCTGCTTGTTTGGCCAATGCGTCTAAAGTAAGGAGTTCATTTGTACCATTTTCAATTAAACTGATCACATAATTGATTTTATGGTCGTTTTTCCACGCATTAAAATTAATATTCAAG
>CAZBJP010000035.1:0-16003 GCA_964492205.1 uncultured Sediminibacterium sp. | reverse complement strand
CAATATGATTGATATGGTTGGCATTGGTCCCTTTGTTGTATTGAGTGTGGTAGCTCAAATCATGGGTGGACCCTATTTCTTATACGCTTGGATTGCGGGGGCAATTTTATCTTACGTAGATGCCATGGTATGGAGCCAGTTAGGCGCTGCTTTACCTAAAGCAGGTGGAAGCTTCCATTTTTTAAAAGAAGGCTATGGAGGCAAATGGGGAAAGTTAATGAGCTTTTTATTTGTATGGCAGACCATGATTCAAGCACCTTTGGTGATTGCTTCTGCTGCAATTGGATTCTCCCAGTATGCGAACTTCTTTTTTCATTTAAGTTTTATCCAAGAAAAATTAGTGAGTGGCTCGGTAGTCATTTTAGTGATTAGTTTATTATATCGTAATATTGAATCCATTGGTAGAATTTCAGTGCTTTTATGGGCAGGTGTTATTACTACCCTATTATGGATCATATTTGGAGGTATAGCTCATGGAAATTTCATGGGACCCATTTTGCACATCAACGATGGTTTAAAAATTGAATACGGTCTTGTCGCTGCACTTGGTTTTGCAAGTGTAAAAACAGTCTATAGTTATTTAGGTTATTATAATGTTTGTCATTTAGGTGCGGAGATAAAGGATCCAACCAAGAACATCCCAAGAAGCATGTTCATTTCAATCACTGGAATTGCTATCCTTTATCTAGCCATGAACGTGAGTGTGGCAAGTGTCTTACCGTTTGATACCATTGTAAATAGTAAATTTGTAGTAAGCGATTATATTAAAACTTTATATGGACAAAACGCTGGAGCCATAGCCACTGTGCTTATTTTGATGGTCGCTTTTGCCTCTGTCTTTTCTGCTACATTAGGTTATAGTAGAATCCCCTACGCTGCAGCACAAGACAAATCATTTTTTTCTTTTTTTGCGCAACTACATCCAAAACTACATTTCCCACATCGCTCGCTATTGATATTAGGTGCAATCGCCTTTATTTTTAGTTTATTGTTTAGACTAAAAGAAGTCATTGATGGTATTTTAGCCATGCGAATTATGATTCAATTTATTGGTCAAGCAGTTGGCTTATTAATTTTATATAAAAGAAAAGGTGCTGGATTTTTTCCCTGGAAAATGCCCTTCTTCCCAGTTC
The DNA here is from genome assembly GCA_964492205.1 of uncultured Sediminibacterium sp. Lineage (GTDB taxonomy): Bacteria > Bacteroidota > Bacteroidia > Chitinophagales > Chitinophagaceae > Sediminibacterium. The sequence goes on along the minus strand of CAZBJP010000035.1, from coordinate 14,870 downwards.
CCTTATTCATTGCTATCCTAATTTGGGCAGCCATATTTTACTCAACTGGCCCAAAAATGATGCTGAGTGGATTGATTGTAACTGGATTAGGTCTAATCGCTTTTACGCTTGCCACCCGATTTGGATGGATTAACAAAGCTAATGAGTAGCAAGCCCATCACGATACCAATAATTAGTCCAACTTTAACGTTTTTTAGCATCCAGCCAATGCCAAGCCCAATGACTAATAACATAAAGAAACTAATTTTTCTTCGCGGCTTCATAGCTAATTAATTTTTGGGAAGGGAAATTAAATTTGCTAGTAATTTATATGCACCTGGATTACCTGCTGGTAATTGTCTAAACAAAGCCAAACTTACATAGGCAAAATTGCCTTTGCCAAAAGGGCCAATCAATAAACTGCCTTTACTTGGCGCTTCCCCTGTATCATTCATTTGTAATGGTGTCTGATAATGAGGGTCGATATTTTCGGCTTGATAGGTCGTTCTTTCTTGCACCCAATTTTTAAAATCTTCCTTATCAATTGTATTTGGGGAATTTAATACTGGATGCTTTGGTAAAGCAAATGATACAGGTGCGTTTTCCTCTGTTACTCGCTTAGCTGAATTCACTGTAAAAGGATAAGGTCCAATTTTAATATTTTGTGTACCTACTTGATTGCTCTTAATATATTGTACAATTAAATTACCTCCAGCTGCTATATAATCATTTAAAACTGCTTGCTTCTCCGATAAATACGAATACATATTGAATGCGCGAATACCCACTACTATTGCATCTAATTCTTTTAAATGCGCAACTGTGATATCTGCTTCTTTAAGGTAGACTACTTCATACCCCAGTTGCTGCAATGCTTCTGGAATGGCATCTCCTGCACCATCTATGTAACCCACTTTTTGACCTTGCTTTTTGATATCTACTTTCACCACCTGCATACTAGCTTGTTGAAAATAAGTTTGAGCAGGTATATGGTCATACTGAATAGTCTTATGAAATAGCCCTTCTTCAAATTTAGGTAGTGGCGCTTTGGAATTAGTTGGCACCAATAGAACAGACTTGACTGCAGCTACTTCTTTTTTAGGTAAAACTATAATGGGCTGATAGACATCTCCTTTAGTTAGATCTAAGTATTTAAATTGTATAGGAATTATTTTTTCAAAATTTTGTCCTGCAATCGTGTAATTGAATTGGATAGAAAATGGCGGATCATTTTCTGCTTGACCAACCAAGGTTTGATCCTGCACCACAAACATCCCTTCAGTTTTTGGAGCAACTAACCAATAGGGTTGTGTGATGGGTTGCGTTTCAGGCACATTGATTTTAAATGAGTATTGTTGATTTTGATTGGCCTCTAAATTGCTCTGAAACAATGAATCTTTTATGATGCTTTTGTTAGACAACAACTGAATCCTATTTAAGGTGGTATGACCTGTTGTTCTTTGGTTCACCATTACTTGAATCGCAAGCTCAGCTCCGGGTTGCACTTGTTGTTTAGTTGTTGTTGCTTCAAATAATATGCCTGCGGCAGACTCAATAGTTGATTGAATTAAATTCAATTGATAGTGCTTCCATTGGGTATTCGGCAATGCCTTTACCTCTTGATAAATCGATACTAATTCAGGTACAGATGCAGCAGGATATGCTACATTATAAGTACGAATCATCTGTTGGATAGCAGATTGTATTTTAGGCGCATTTAATCTGGACCAATTGGTGACCACCCCATCCATGATATCTACTTTTGCACTATCACCATCTAAATGATGGAAAAATTCAAAATAAGCACCCCGTCTTCTAGGTCTACCCTCACCTTGGCTCTTGTGCATTGTTCTTGCTTCAGCACCAATTTCTCCATAACTTTTTCCAATGATGCTATTGTATCCTCCAACTTCTAACTTAAGTTGGCTGTCATTCGTTGTATTGACAGCGCCAAAATTAAAGGTATTCCAAAGCAATCTTTTTGCTTTCCAGGGTTGTACACCATACTTAAATTGATCCTTAAACTGATTAGGATCTGCCGCGGCAAGAAAAGCTTCTTGTGCAATGATAGCAGAAGCTGCATGATGACCATGCCCCGCTCTTGCATCTCCAGGAAATCTTGTGATAATCACATCTGGTTGAAATTTCCTGATTACCCAAACGACGTCACTTAAGACTTTTTGATGATCCCAAATTGAAAGCGCTTCTTTTGCAGATTTACTATAACCAAACTCATAGGCTGTAGAAAAATATTGCTCTGCACCATCTTGCATTCTAGCCGCCAACAATTCTTGTGTCCTGATTAATCCTAGTTCTATCCCTTGCTCTTTACCTATTAAATTTTGACCACCATCCCCTCTTGTCAAACTTAAATAGGCTGTTCTAAAATAACGTTCTTTAGTGAGATAAGGCAAAAACGAATTATTCTCGTCATCGGGATGAGCAGCAATATAAAGGACACTCCCTAACACCTCCATCTGTTTTAACTGAGCATAAATCTCTGCACTATTTTTTTGCCCAAAAAGAATTGGCACTAAACAAATCTTACTCAATAAAAACAAAACCATTTTCTTCATAGGTCTGAATATAATGCTGGTGAAACTTATTTACCGTGTAAAAAAACAGCGTTGGTTAAAATTAATTTTCCAGCTTCCCAGAAGTTTCTGAAAATTGGATCATCCGCCATATAAATTAATTTTCCAGCACCAATTTGTTTTACACCAATCACCACCCCTTCTTCTAATGCAGCTTTTGCTTTTACACCAGCGAAGCCAGTCATGTAGCTGTCTTTTTTAAAGCTACCCACATTCCAAGCGCTATTAGAAGGTTCATATATCACTTTATCTTGCTTTAAATTAAAATAGATTCCATTGGTGCCAAAACCCAAAGGATGTGATTCGTCGATATAGGTTTTATAAATGGCCCCAGGAATTGAGCTTTTCAAATACTCTTTTTCTCTATCCTCATATTTTAATAAATTTTGTACTGTTAGTTTTTCTTCTTTTGATGTTTCTTTCAAACGGATACCCCATTCTGCATTCGCTGCCAAAGTACTTGCTGCATTTTCTAAAGCTATCAGCACACCACCTTTTCTAACAAAAGCTTGTAATTTATCTGTAACAGCTTTTGAATTCAAGTCACGGTATTGACCATCAGGTGCAATAATGACATCATATTTATCAATATCTATTCTATTTAATTGCGTATAGGTCAATTGTGAAATTGGATAGTTTAATTGTTGATCAAAGAAACTCCAAACTTCCCCAGCAGACAAGGCAGCAACCTGCTCCCCTGTTAACATGGCTACCCTTGGTGCGTGGCTGATGATTGGAATATCTGGTGATCCAAAATCAGCACCTTTCTCAGCATACCCTGTGTTGACAGGCACTGCTTCAATATTTAAACCGCTACAAACAGCTTTTGTAATATCACTCCAATTGGATTGATTGCTTGTTTTAAGGACGATTAAGGTGCCGATGTCAAAGTTTCTCCCATTCATGGTAAATGCTTTTTCGGCATAACGCACTTTCACATTTTGCTTAAGCAGTTGTGCTAAAGCTTTTCCACTTGCAAATGAGTGGTATGGTATAATATATCCATAGGCACTAGTCTTTATAGATGGTGCAACTACATTAAATCCTGGATCAATAGACAAGGGTTGTTTAGTCGCATATCCATGCACCCCAAAGGCATAGGGCAAAGCCCATGCAGTAATATCATAAGTATTGGAGTCATTCACTTGTGTTACTGGCTCTAATAATACACGAGCCAAAACACTATGCGCTTGGTTTACATTAACCGCCAAAGTGTAGCCTTCATTTACAAAATCTGCTTCTTTTTTAGTGTAATAATCAAATGCTTTGAATTTTGCTTGTGCATTATTCAATGTGCCATATTCAATATTATTCTTTTTCAATAAACTTGCTAATGCTTCCAATTGACTAGCGCTTTTAGCAGTCATGATAAAAGTCTTGTAATCAGACACAGTGCCTTGTCGGCTATTGTCAAAATATTTTTTAAAGTTTTCCAAAAGTGGAATTCTATTCGCTGCACTAATTTCTATGGTAGATAGACTGGTTGTAAAGTGATGTGTTGCCCTCGCCACCAAAGTAACAGTATCATTACCATTATCCTCTACCCCCAAACCAGCACTAATCCCTCCTTGCTCATAAGTCATGCCAATCGCACCATTGTACATTGGGTAAGTGTCCCCATATGATGGATATAACAAGTCAAATCTTTCTTTTGTAAAAAACAACCAGTTATTTTGATCAAAATATTTAGCATGATTTTTACCAATTTGGTCTTGGAAAGATTTTTGCCAAGGTGTCAATACATCATGTAAAGGTTCTGCAGCAGGTGCAAAATAATAAGGCTCGTTATATCCTTGTTCATGAAAATCAACATGCACCTGAGGGTACCAGCTTTGATACAAGGGAATTCTTTGTTGGGTTTCTATTTGTGTTTGCCATGCCCAGTCCCTGTTCAAATCAAAATTGTAATGATTGGTTCTTCCAGCTGGCCAAGGCTCCATATGTTCTCTAGCAGCAGGATCTGCATTATATTGAATACCAACCGCATTATTATACCAGTTCACATAACGATCACGTCCATCTGGATTGATACATGGATCAATCATTACGACAGTATTTTTTAACCAGTTCTTAGTTTCGTTATTGGTAGGATCAACTAAAGCAAATAAAGTTAACATTGCGGCTTCAGATGATGCTGGCTCGTTACCGTGTACATTATAACTCAGCCAAACAATACCAGGCTGATTCAAATCTTGCACGGTGCCTTGCACTAGTCCAAGATTATGTTTTCTAATTTGCTCTAAATTTTTGATATTTTCAGGTGTACCAATCGCCGCAACTAATAAATCCCTTCCTTCATTAGTTTTACCATAAGGAATCAATTTGACCATATCTGATTTTGCAGCAGCAATGGCATTAAAATAGTTAACAATTTGATGGTGTCTAGTAAATCTAGTACCCACTTTATAGCCAAGAAATTGTTCTGGACTAACTACTTGTGCTAACAAAGAAAAAGGGAGGATAAGCAAACTTACCCACAAGATGGATTTTAACGCAGATTTTTGATGCATAAATTGGTTATTAATTGGTCTTAAAATTAGGCATTTTATGGGGTCATAAGAGCTTCAAATACAGATAGTTTTACACAACTGAAAGCATGTGTTGTTGATACCTAAATAATTAAGTAATTTACCTGCTCAATCTATTACCAATGAAACAGAAATTTCAGGTTTTTTCCCTAATCGTTATTGCATTTATCCAGTTGAGTTTAGCAGCATCTGCACAAACTTTTTTTAAACAACATCCTCAAATTAATCCTTACCAATATTCTATAGTGAAAGAGCAGTCTTTTCAAAAAGCTGCAGTTACTTCGGCCCATCCTCTAGCGAGTATGGTTGGTGCAGCAATCATGAAAGATGGCGGCAATGCATTTGATGCAGCTATTGCGGTTCAATTTACCCTTGCTGTCGTATATCCAGGAGCCGGCAATATCGGAGGTGGAGGTTTTTTACTTTCCAGAAATAAAGCAGGTGTTTTAATGGGTATTGATTTTCGTGAGGCAGCACCTAGTAAAGCCCATAGAGATATGTATTTAGATGACCAGGGCAACCCTATTGAAGGGATGTCTAGATCAGGAGCATCTGCATCAGGGGTGCCTGGCAGTGTGGCGGGCATGTTTAGTACCCTTCCATATGCAAAATTCCCAATGAAAGTACTTTTACAGCCTGCTTATGAATTAGCGGCAAATGGTTTTGTCATCACAGAAAGAGAAGCAAGAGGCTTAAACGCTGAAAGAAAAAACTTTATTAAAAATAGTGCCCAGTCTTCGGCTTTTACTAGAAAAGAAAACTGGAAAGCAGGTGACACTTTATTTCAACCAGAATTAGCTGCTACGATTCGTCGTATCCAACAAAAAGGTAAAGCAGGTTTTTACGAGGGTGAGACTGCAGCAATGATTGTAGAAGAAATGAAAAATAGTAAGGGCGTAATCAGTTTAGAAGATTTAAAAAAATACACCCCAAAATTTAGAAAACCAATTGAGTTTGATTACAGAGGTCACCATATCATAAGTTTTGCACCCCCATCAAGTGGAGGGATCTTAATCGCACAAATGATGCAAATGATTGCGCCTTATCCTGTAGGTGTCATGGGTGCCAATACTTTCGAAGCTGTTAGTTTAATGGTGGAAGCACAAAGAAGGGCTTATGCCGACAGAGCAGAACACATGGGTGATCCAGACTTTTGGAAAGTACCCACCAAAACTCTAACCAGCTATGCCTATGCTCAAGCACGTATGCAAGATTACCAACCAGGAGTTGCAGGAAATAGTAAATCAATTCAAGCAGGTGTGGCAAAAGAAAGTGAACAAACTACACATTTTAGTGTCATAGATGAAGCTGGTAATATGGTTTCAGTAACCACTACCTTGAATGATACTTATGGCAATAAAACAATTGTTGGTGGTGCTGGATTTTTATTGAATAATGAGATGGATGATTTTAGTATTAAACCAGGTGTGCCAAATATGTATGGCGCTTTGGGTGGAGAAGCTAATTCGATCCAACCAGGAAAAAGAATGTTGAGTTCAATGACACCGACACTTGTTACCAAAAATAACCAGCCTTATATCACGATTGGTACACCAGGTGGCACCACCATCCCTAACCAAGTATATGAAGGATTGGTGAATATTATTGACCATAAAATGAGCTTAAAAGCAGCAATTGATGCCCCAAGATTCCACCACCAACACTTACCAGACGTAGTAAGCGTTGAGGCTGATTTTCCAGAAGCAACAATTAATACTTTAAAAGAAAAAGGATATACCATTACAAAAAGAGGTGCATTTGGAAGAATGGAAGGTGTGATGATTTTACCAAATGGAAACAGAATTGCAGCTGGTGATAAAAGAGGTGATGATAGTGTTGCAGGTTATTAAAATTAAATGGCGATAAAATTATAGACCCCCTTGTTAAAAGATAAACTCAGTTTAATACGTGTACTCATTGCATCTATAATAGGTTTGATCCTTATATCATTCCTACTAATTTTATTGCCCCCCATTCAAGAAAAAATTGGGCATCAAATTGCAAAAAAGATGCATGCCATGCTTGGAACTGAAGTTCAATTAGAAGGATTAAATTTTTCACTTTTCAATCGAGTAAACATTAACAATGTCTTAATTAGAGATCAGCACAAAGACACCCTGTTATTTGCCAAGACATTAAAACTTAGAGTCACTGACTTGATTTTTTCAAGGAAGGATCCTGTTATAAGTTATATTGGTTTAGAAAAAGCTAAAATATACTTACACAGAAAAACCCCTACCTGGAATTACCAGTTCATTTTAGATCGTTTCCAATCAAAAGATACAAGTAAAACCTCTTCACAAAATTTCGATCTAAAGAAAATTGATTTCTCTAATATCCAATTCATACAAGATGATGAATGGATTGGATCTACCTCAAAATTTGAAGCAAAACATGTATTAGCCAATTTCAATCAATTTAAAAACAAACAAATAGCGATTGAAAAGCTAGTGCTTGACAAACCTTTTTATTTCATTTTAGATAAACCAGGACTAGCACCTATCATTAGAAAAAAGAAAATTAGTCCTTCTGAAAAAAACGTACTTTATTTCAATGAAAATCACTTAAATATTCGTGCGAAACAAATTGATATTGTACAAGGGAAATTATGGATTGAATATGGTTTTGAGAAACCCTTACCCCACTTTGATGGCGAGCATATTCGTATGAATAATTTAAATGCTAGTATTAATAATGCAAGTTTTATTGAAGACACTATAAAGGCTAGAGTTAATTTATCCTTAAAGGAAAGGTCAGGATTTGTAATCAAAAAATTAGCTACGCAATTTAAGATGACGCCAAAAATAATGGAATTGGCAGCCTTGGAATTGAAAACGAATAATAGTACAATAGGCAACTATTATGCCATGGAATACAAAGAATTCATTCCTGACTTTAGAGCCTATATGCACCAAGTTAATATGAAAGCAAAGATTACAAAATCATATGTCGCATCTGATGATATTGCTTACTTTGCACCAGCGCTAAAAAATATTAATCAAAAAATAACCACCAGTTTCAATTTCAATGGGACTGTCGATGCATTTAATGCCACTAACTTAACTGCACAATATGGCCAGTCTTTTGTAAAAGGTAACTTTTCTATGAAGGGCATACCAGATATGAAAAAAACTTTAATTGAATTAAATCAATTCTCTGCAAAAACTAATATACAAGACTTAGGAAATTGGATTCCAGAAATTAAACAATTAAAAGACCTCCCATTAGATGCTTTTGGCAACTTTTATTATAAAGGAAGTTTAGCTGGAACAATTTATGATTTTGTTGCTAAAGGGACACTAGCGTCTGATATTGGAACTACTGCCACTTCCATTCGTTTACAATTTCCTTCAAAGAATGAACCAATTTACGAGGGTAATCTTATAGCTACACAGTTCAATGCGGGTAAACTATTTAAAATTCCATCTTTAGGGCTACTTAATTTTACTGGCAAAATTGCTGGCAGTTCATTTAAGCTTGATAAAATCAAAACAAATATTGAAGGTCAAATTGATTCCATTCAGTTTAATGGTTACACTTATGCCCAGATTCTAACTGATGGTATACTTCAAAAGCAAGCTTATAATGGTACCATAAAAATCAAGGATCCTAACATTAATTTTATTAGCAATTTAGAAGTAGATTTTAAAAATGCCACACCAAGTTTTAATGCAGTAGGCGATCTAACCAATGCTAATTTGAGCCCTTTGCAATTTTCAAAAAATCCAATTCAGCTAACAGGTTTATTAGATGTCAATTTTGCAGGCTCTAATATTGACAACTTTATTGGTTTTGCTAAATTTTACAATGGCAAATTAAAAAGTAGCACCACTATTATAAATTTTGATTCTATCGCCCTTAAGTCTATCATTACAAATGGTAAAAAAAGGATAACTATTTCCAGTGATGATATCCAAGCAAGTATTGAAGGTAAATTCAATATCGATCAATTACCTAATAGTGTTCAATATTTTTTACAAGGCTATATCCCTAATTATATTAAGAACTTAAAAGAAGCACCAGTTAACCAGAATTTTTTATTTCAGGTTAAGTCTAATTATTTTGAACCTTATATCCGCATTTTCAAAAATGAGTTTTCCGGATTCAATAATATGTCCATAACAGGTTCTATTGACACTGATAAACAATCACTTCAATTACAGGCAAAATTACCTTATGCACAATGGGGATCCTATGCAGTTTCTAATGCTACAATAAGTGGCCTTGGCAATAAAGACAGCCTTAAATTAGACATGACAGCTTCTCAGTTTAATTTAACCGATAGCTTCAACTTAAGCAACCCCATTTTACATGTTACTACCTCTAATGACGTATCCAAATTTAAATTAAACGCAGAGAGCAAATCAGCACTTGCGCATTTAGCACTAGAAGGCAAAATAAATACTTTCACCGATGGATTATCAATTAAATGGGCCCCCTCTACATTTATTCTAAATGAAAAACAGTGGGCTATTCAAAATGGTGGCGAAATTTCATTAAGGAAAAACAATACCTATGCAAAGCAATTCAATGTCACACAAGGTTTACAAAAAGTGGAATTTCTAAATCACCCAACCGATAAAAATGGATTACAGGTTAAACTAGAAAATGTGATTTTGGGTGATATCACAAATGTATTTTTTAGTTACCCTAAATTAGAAGGCATAACCAATGCAACCATTGATTTGAACCAAATCAATGACAATTTTTCATTAGATCTACGTAGTTCAATTAACCAATTTAGCTTCAATTCAAATTTGCTTGGTAATACTGCATTAAATGCTACTTATAATGCAACTTCTGGAATGATTCCTTTTGACTTAAATTGTCCAAATACTTCCTATAATTTGTCTGCCAAAGGAACCTATAATATAAAAGATAGTTTGAATCCACTTGACGCCACTCTGTCTTTAAATCAATCTGATTTTGGACTCGTACAAGAGTTTATTGGAGGTGTGTTAACTGATTTGAAAGGAAAGGCAACTGGACAAATACATTTTGGCGGACGAATTGAAAATCCAGACTTACGAGGTATAGCTACTATCAACAATGCTGCTTTGAAAGTGGATTATACCAAAGTGCCTTATTTTATTGACAGTGCCACTATTCGCTTTACAGATGAGGGCTTAGATTTTGGTACAATACAAGTCAAAGATAAACTTAATAGAACAGCACAGTTTAAAGGTAAAATTATTCATAAAAAATTTAGACACCTTGTTTATGACATGGAAATGAATAGCTCAAAGGTGGAATTATTGAATATGGATATCATGGACAATAGTAATTTTTATGGCCATGCTGTTGGAAAAGCTAACATGACTATACGAGGACCAGAAGAAAATATTAAAATGACCATCAATGCAGATGTCAATGATAGTTCACACATCTATTTACCTAATTCTACTAGTAAAGAAACTGGTAAATCTGAATTTATTGTGTTTAAAAAAGCAGGTAAATCCATAGTAAACAATACAGAAGCTCCTACCTATAATTTAGTCGTTGATTTAGATGTAAGTGCAGATAACAAAACACAAATTGATGTGATTTTAGATGAGCTAACTGGGGATGTAATTAAAGCTGTAGGCAATGGGCGGATCAAGATTAGAGCAGGTAATATCGAGCCATTGACAATGCGAGGAAAATATAATATTGAAAGAGGGAAATATGATTTTAACTTTCAATCTTTTATAAGAAAGCCATTTGAGTTAATTCCTGAAGCAGGTAATTTTATCGAGTGGACTGGCAATCCTTACGAAGCTGACATACACGTAGATGCAAGGTATACTGCAGAGCGTGTGAGCTTAAATGAATTAGTGGGCAACGCTAATTTTAGTACTGCAGTAAAATCTTATCGAGGTAATGTATATGTGATTGCTGCATTAAGAAATAAATTAGCGAGACCAGATATTAAATTTACTTTGGCCTTCCCTCCAGGCAATCCTATCAGCACCGATAATGAATTTTCTCAATTCATTACAAGGCTTGAAAGAGATGATAATGAAATCATCAAACAAGTTTCTTTTTTAATTGTATTTAATTCATTCGCCCCTGTAGGATTCAATTCAGGCAATAGCAATAATGCCTATAGTGTTACGACCATTGGTATTAACTCCATCTCACAATTATTAACAAGGGAAATCAATAAATCTGTGACTAACTTATTAAATAAAGTGACAGGTGATCAAAGCATGCGATTCGATATTGGTTCAAAAGTATATAACAGTGGTAATTTACTAGATCCTACTGGCTCTGGCATAGCAATTAACTCTAACAAAATTGATCGTCAAAGGGTCAACCTTAAATTAGGTAGAAGCTTTTTTAACGATAAAGTAGTGGTTAATTTAGGCGGTGACTTTGATTTTAATTTAAGATCAGCATCAAGTATTCAAAATAATAATTTCCAATGGTTGCCCGATTTAAATATTGAATTTGTCTTAACGAAAGATAGGAAACTAAGGGCAATCGTATTTAATAGAAATAGCTTGGATATTTTTGGTGGAAGTTTAGGCAGAAGAAATCGTCAAGGTGTAAGTATTTCTTATCGTAAAGATTTTGAAAATTTTATTTTTTAGGAAGGATGGGTGCCGGTATCTTTTGACAATTTTTAAATCGATACACATAAAACTCCCTGAGCAACAATCCCTTCTTATGAATTTGTATAGTGTCTGTTTTACTCCTTTTTTCAAAATAAGGCAATACCAATTGAGTGGGATCAAAAGGCAAATTAGAAGGCTGAATAAAGTATGCATCCTGCCCTATCTGTAAACCTGGTTGATCTTGATTTAACCATGCAAACTTGTGCACGTCTTCTAGGTTACCTATCCCAAATACATGCTTTTGTATAGGCCTAGCAGTATAAAACAAAATATGTCCTGCTGGAAACCATTTAGAGACCAAAATTGGTGCTTTATCTTGCATCACTCCCCCTTTTATGTCATGATCAACTAAGGCTCTAAAATCTGTGCTAAATTGCGTCCAACCAGTCACGTCATTGATTGGATTGTATTCTCCTAAGTTTTCAGGAGATTTAGACCCTAACTGAATAGGAAAAACATGTACCAAAAGCACTAAGCCAACCACTAGCAAACCCAGAAAGCCCATGGCCCATTTCATCAAGGAAGGAATGAATAACTTGGAAGCATCAGACCAATAGACCCCAGCAATTAAAAATAAGGGAATAAATCCAGGCCCTGTCCAATGAGGCAAAGTGGGGTTAAATAAAGAGATGATCCAAAACAAACTAATTAATGGAAGACTTAACCAAAGCAATAAGGTTAAAGCACTGTTATTAAATAAAGTTTTTAATTTTTTGAATTTAATTAATGGAATCAAACAACTGACATAGACAAGAGGATTTTGGTAAAGCAACTCCCCAAAAATTTGCTGGATGAAGCTATCCAATTGAATCCCTGAATGCAATACTCGCTTTGAATGAAATTTATAGGTGATAAAATCATTGTCAATATTCCAATATATAATAGGTAGGATAGCTGCAATTGTAATTAAAACAGCTACATACAAAAAAGGCTGTTTGAATGTTTTGATTTGATGAAATAAAATATACCCTCCAAAACCTGCCCATAAATACAAACCATGCACTTTACTCAATGTGGCTAGACCAATCATTAAACCTAACCCCAACCAATTGTATGGGCTAAATAAATGTGGTTTTGTCACCCATTTAACCATCAAATATATACTCCAAGTGAAAAATAAAAGTTGTGGGCTATCGGGCATGATAAATAAGCCAGCGATAATACTTGTGTAAATTGAAAATGTATAGCATAAGGAAGCAATCCATCCTGCGCGTTCTGATTTAATAAGTGTGCCGGTTTGAAACACAATCCATGTGGAGATAGCAGCAGCTAGCACACTTCCTAAACGCATGGATAAATCAGAAACCCAATGTAAATTAAGCGTAGACAATCGAATCATCCATCCAACTAATGGCGGATGATCAAAATGGTTCCAATCAGGTTGCACTGCATAAGTGTAATAATAAACTTCATCATTGCCAAGCTCAAGTAAAAATGACAAAACTAATTTAACAAGCACTGTAATGCCAATTAACCAGATTGTTTTTTTGGTATAATCCATCCTTGTAGACTGCATGGACTAGGTATTTATTTTATGATTTATTTTTAGCTCGATCCACGAACCATGCTGTAGCTAATTCATAGCCTTTTAAACCTAATCCAACAATTGAACCTATTGCTTTTGCAGAAACATGTGATATTTTTCTAAAATCTTCCCTTGCATGTACATTGCTGATATGCACTTCAATAACTGATGTTTGGATAGATGCAATCGCATCTCCAATAGCAACTGAAGTATGTGTATACGCTGCAGGATTTAAAATGATACCGTCTTGGTTGAAACCATATTGTTGTATAGCATTGACTAATTCCCCTTCTATATTTGATTGAAAATAGGTGAAATTGACTTTTGGATAAGCCTGCTTTAATTGTACTAAAAAATCATCAAAACTTTCATGACCATACACCCCTGGTTCACGCTTGCCTAATAAATTCAAATTTGGCCCATTGATGATCGTAATATTAAGCATAGTAAAATTTTAAATTACAAATTAGTTCGACTTCATTAAAGCAATGAAATCATCAAATAAATAACGACTATCGTGTGGGCCAGGAGTTGCTTCTGGATGGTACTGCACACTGAATGCTGGTCGATCTTTTAAACGAATACCTTCGATAGAATCATCATTTAAATTGATATGTGATACCTCTACATTTGGATGATTTCTTACTGCTTCAGGATCCACTCCAAAACCATGGTTTTGAGTAGTGATCTCTGATCTTCCAGTGATGATATTTTTTACAGGATGGTTCAATCCTCTATGACCATGATGCATTTTGAAAGTTGGAATATCATTGGCACGTGCCAATAATTGATGTCCTAAACAAATACCAAACAAGGGTTTTTTCTCTGCTAAAATTTCTTTAATTGTCTTTACAGCATAATCCATTGGCGCTGGGTCACCAGGACCATTGGACAAGAAATAACCAGTTGGATTAAATGCTTTTAAAGCGGCAAAATCTGTTTTAGCAGGGTGCACTCTTACATGCGCTCCTCTATCCACCAAACATTGTAAAATATGTTGTTTTACACCGAAATCTAATACCGACACTTTGATTGCTGAATTACTATCGCCTAATTCGTATACTTCTTTTGTACTCACAGTACTGGCCAATTCTAAACCATCCATGCTCGGCACTTTTGCTAACTGTGCCTTCAATACATCCACGTCTAAAATATCAGATGAAATGATACAATTCATCGCTCCTGATTGGCGTACATGTGTCACCAAGGCTCTTGTATCTAATCCTTCTATTGACACAATATTATTTTCAATTAAATAATCATTCAAATTACCATCGGCTTGCGCACGACTAAATTTTTCTTCTAAATTTCTACCAATTAAACCATGAATTTTTACCGAATTACTTTCTACATCTGACGCTTTAACCCCATAATTACCAATATGCACATTGCTCATGATAATAATCTGTCCAGTATAACTCGGGTCTGTAAATACTTCTTGGTAACCAGTCATTCCAGTGTTAAAACAAATTTCGCCAGTAGTCGTTCCAATTTTGCCAAAGGCTTGCCCATGAAAAACGTTACCATCTGCTAAAACTAAAATTGCTGGTTGTGAATTGGTCATATTGATATCTATGTTTAAGAATTCAAAAATAGGCAAAAAAAAGGCAAGACCAAAGTCTTGCCTTATATGTAAAATGAATTAATT
>CAZBJP010000034.1:13769-16061 GCA_964492205.1 uncultured Sediminibacterium sp. | reverse complement strand
TAGCAGCTGCTAAAGAATTCAACATCGGTCAAGATACCTTGATTGAATTCCTTAGCTCAAAAGGTTTTCCTAAGGACGACCTAAAGCCAACAGCCAAATTAACTGAAAGTCAGTATTATGCTTTGCAAGCAGAATTCCAAAGTGATAAAGTTGCTAAGAATAAAGCAGATCACGTGGAATTGCCAAAGAACGCAATAGCAGACAAAGCCAAAAAAGCGGAGGAAGAATCTGCTCCAGCAAAAAAAGCAGTTGACGCTGAAACACCAGTTGTGGAAAAACCAAAAGCAGCGGCGCAAGTCGATGAAACAACCCCAGCCTCAGCTACTGCTGCAAAAGCGCCTAAAGCCCCAGAGCAAGTTAAAGTTGAAGCACCTGAGGTAGAAGCGCCTAAAGTGATCAATAAAATTGATCTTTCTTTAATTGACTCTTCAACAAGACCAAAAAAGAGCACTAAAAAAACAGAGGAAGCTTTGCCTAAGGCAACCGCAGCCAAGGCAAAAGAAGTGCCAAAAGCGGCTACTCCAAAAGCAGAAGAACCAACTGTTGCACCAAAAGCAGAGTCAGTTGATCATTCTATTGCACCTGAGAATGTCCACGGAGCCATTACAAATATCCAAGCCGATAAATTAACAGGGCCTAAAATTTTAGGTAAGATTGACTTGCCAATTAATAGCGATACAAGACCAAAACCATTAAGCCAAGAAGAAAAGCGTATACGCAAGCGTATTCCTGTTCAAGGAAGACCAAATCAGCCAGGTCAACCTAGTCAAGGAGGCCAAACTCAAGGCGCTGGATACCAAGGGAACCGACCGCAACAAGGTGGTGGATATCAAGGTAACCGTCCACAAAGTGGCGGTTATCAAGGCAATCGCCCTAATAACAATCGTCCGCAACAAGGTGGTCCACGTGGAAGAAATTTGCCACAAACTGCTGAACAAAAAGAAATTGATCAAAAAGCAATTCAAGATAAGATTAAGGAAACGCAAGCTAAATTATCAGGCCAAGGAGGTCGTGGTAAGAGCATGAAATCCAAATATCGTCGCCAAAGAAGAGAAGAAGCTGCTGAAAATGAAAACAACGAATTAAGAGAAGATAATAAATTACAAGTAACAGAATTTGTAACTGTAAGTGAATTGTCTAGCTTGATGGATGTGAGCTTTGCTGAAATTATCAGCAAGTGTATGAACCTAGGTATCATGGTTTCAATTAACCAACGTTTAGATGCTGAGGTGATCGAATTGGTTGCAAGTGAATTTGGTTTTGAAGTTGAATTCGTTGGATTAGAAGACGTAGAAGAAATGGATGAAGAAGAGGAAGCAGAAGATCAAGCGAACTTAGTTGAACGTCCTCCGATTGTTACTATCATGGGTCACGTGGATCACGGTAAAACCTCTTTATTGGATTATATCCGTAATGCCAATGTGGTTGCTGGTGAGGCCGGTGGTATCACCCAGCATATTGGTGCATACGAAGTAACTTTGCCAAATGGTAAAGCAATTACTTTCTTGGATACACCAGGTCACGAAGCTTTTACAGCGATGCGTGCACGTGGTGCTAAAGTAACGGACATTGCTATTATCGTTGTGGCTGCAGATGATGCGGTGATGCCACAAACAAAAGAGGCCATTAGTCACTCTCAAGCGGCAAACGTACCAATGATCTTTGCAGTAAACAAGATTGATAAAGATGGTGCTAATCCACAGAAAATTTACGAGCAATTATCTCAAATGAATATTTTGGTAGAAGCTTGGGGAGGTAAATTCCAAAACCAAGAATTGTCTGCTAAACAAGGATTGAATGTTGATGCTTTATTAGAAAAGGTTTTATTAGAGTCTGAAATTTTAGATTTAAAAGCCAATCCAAATAGAGAAGCAACAGGTACAATTATTGAAGTGTCTTTGGATAAAGGTCGCGGTTATGTTGCTACTATTTTAGTTCAAAACGGCACCTTACGTCAAGGTGATTTGATATTGTCTGGTCAGTTTTATGGTCGTGTTAAAGCGATGTTCAACGAGCGTAATCAACGTATCGAAGAAGCACCACCTTCTACACCTGTGGTGATTTTAGGTTTGAATGGCGCACCACAAGCAGGTGAGAAGTTCAAAGTATATGAAGACGAAGCTGAGGCAAAAGAATTAGCAACTAAACGTGCTCAATTGTTAAGAGAGCAAGGTTTAAGAACTAGAAAGCATATTACATTAGACGAGATTGGTCGTCGTTTGGCTTTAGGAAACTTTAAAGAATTAAATATCATCATCAAAGGTGATGTGGATGGTTCTGTGGAGGCCTTGA
>CAZBJP010000034.1:0-13759 GCA_964492205.1 uncultured Sediminibacterium sp. | reverse complement strand
CATCATTGGTTTTAACGTTCGTCCAAGTATGCAAGCAAGTCGCTTAGCAGAAACAGAAGGTGTGGAAATCAAAATGTACTCAATTATATACAACGCAATTGATGAAATTAAGAGCGCGATGGAAGGCATGTTGGAACCAAAAATTCAAGAGAAGATTGTGGCCAACGTTGAAGTAAGAGAAGTCTACAAATTTGATAAAGCAACGGTTGCTGGATGTTATGTATTAGATGGTAAGTTGAGTAGAAATAGTAAGATACGAATTATTCGAGATGGTATCGTTGAGTTCCCAAGAGGAGAAGGTCAAGCTGCAGAATTAGGAAGTTTAAAGCGTTTCAAAGATGACGTGAAAGAAGTTGTTTCAAATATGGAATGTGGTTTAACCATCAAGAACTTTGCTGACTTAAAACCAGGTGATATTGTTGAAGCATTTGAAGAAGAAGAAGTAAAGCGTACTTTATAAAAATATTAAGATTTGACAGTTGGGGTATTGCCCTAGCTGTCGGAACTTAGCCCCTTAATTTATAGTTGATGAAAATAGCTCGTTTTGCATTTATCATTGGATTAGTTGCTTTTGCAACAGGTATTAATGCGCAAGTTAAAAAAGTATTAGCCGATAAAATTATCGCTACAGTAGGGGACAAATACATCCTTCGTTCTGATGTTGACAATGCCATTGCAGATTACAAAAGACAAGCTCAAGGGCAAGAAAATTTAGTTTTACCTACTCCATGTGAAGTGATCGAAGGACAATTAATACGCAAAGCCTTAGTACTACAAGCTGAGAAAGATTCTATTAATATTACAGAAGAAGAAATCGAAAACGCTATTGATGGGCGAATAAGAAATTTTATACAACAATTTGGTTCCAAAGAAGTATTAGAAGAAGTGGCTGGCAGAAGCGTCTTTCAGTTAAAAGATGATTTTAGAATTTTAATCAAAGAACAACGCTTAGCAGAACAAATGCAAGAGAAGATTGTTGATAAAGTTAAAATCACGCCCAATGAGGTAAAAGCATATTATGCTAAAATCCCTGTTGATAGCTTGCCTTTATATGAAAGTGAAGTTCAGATTTCTGAAATTATTGTTCATCCTAAAGCGAATCGTGATATCGAAGAGTATGTGATTCAGCAAATGTTAGAATATCGAAAGCAAGTAGAAGGGGGAATCAATAAATTCGATCAGTTAGTAAAGTTATATTCAGAAGATCCAAGTGCTAAAGAAAACCTTGGTCAATTTAGTTTAAACAGAAATGTAAGAGAATTTGATCCTGCATTTATGGCTGCCTCTTTTAGATTAAAAGAAGGTCAGATTTCTGCGCCTGTAAAATCAAAATTTGGCTACCATATTATACAATTAATTTCTAGATCAGGTGATGAAGCAGTTGTGAAACATATATTAAGAATTCCACCTATCACAAATGACGAAATTAATGAAACTAAAAAATTGCTAGATAGTGTTAGAAAAGCGATATTAGATGGTAAAACAAGTTTTGGTGAAGCAGTGAATAAATTTAGTGATGATGAATCAAGTAAATTTAGTGGTGGTGCAGTGACTGGTCGTGATGGATCAACTTATATCAATTTCGATCAATTAGACAAAGAGATGGTGGTGTTGATTCAAAATATGAAGCCAGGTGATATTTCTGAGCCTCAAGTTTATGTGGATGATCGAGGTAGAAAAACGGTTCGTATTGTATACTTTAAAGAAAGAACAGCACCTCACAAAGAGAATTTAAGAGAAGATTACAATCGTGTTTCTGTTAGAGCATTAGAAGAAAAAAAATCAAACGTACTAGCATCTTGGTTTAAAGAAAGAGTACCCAATTACTATGTATTTATAGACAACGAATTTCAAGCTTGTAAAGAATTAACAGACTGGACAAAGGTGGCTAATGCAATAGTAAAGGAAAAAACATACTAGAAATTTTATCATGAGCGACGAGATCAAACACGAGTGCGGCTTAGCATTCATTAGATTAAGAAAACCGCTATCTTATTACCTTCAAAATAGAGGATCTGTCACTTATGGATTAAATAAGTTGTACCTCTTAATGGAGAAACAACACAATCGTGGACAAGATGGTGCAGGGATTGCGACAGTAAAACTTGATATAGAACCAGGCAACCCTTTTTTATATAGATTAAGAAGTAGCGCACAACAGCCCATTGCAGATTTGTTTTATAAAGTAGGACAAGAAATTCAAGAGTTAGAAAAATTCCAGCCAGATATCACGAAGCATCCAGGTTTAATGAAAGGACATTTGCCATTCATGGGAGAATTACTATTAGGTCATTTAAGGTATGGAACGCAGGGTAAAAATAATGTTGAGTTTTGTCATCCTTTTATTAAGAAGAATTTAGTTCCAGGCAAAAATCTTGCATTAGCTGGTAATTTCAATTTGGTGAATACCGATGAATTGTTCAAGCATATTAAACATGTTCCTGGTCCTTTTGAAAAACAAAGTGATTTGGCAGCCATGATGGAAGTGATTCATCATTTTTTAGTAGTTGAGGAATCAAAAAATCCAAACAGTCCTAACATCGCTGAAGTACTAAAACAGGCGGTGCCACTATTTGATGGAGGCTTCACGATTGGCGGCTTAGTGGGTAACGGATATAGCTTTGTTATGCGTGATGCACATGGTATCCGACCGGCGTATTATTATATTGATGGTGAGGTGATTGTAGCTGCAAGCGAAAGAGCAGCAATACGCACCACATTTAATGTGGGTGAGAATGAAGTGCTTGAGTTAATGCCTGGTAATGCATTGATTGTTGATGATAAAGGAAGCTATAAGATAGAGCAAATCATTGACCCTAAAGAAAGAAGAGCATGTTCTTTTGAACGTATTTATTTTTCTAGGGGTGGAGACGAAAAAATATATAGAGAGCGTATTGCATTAGGACATCATTTAAGTAAAACAGTTTTAGATAGAATTGAGAAGGATTTAAAAAATACAATTTTCTCTTATATACCAAACACTGCCGAAGTTGCATTTTATGGTTTAATTAAAGGGATGGAAGAGTATTTGAATGCAATTAAGGTAGAGCGTATTTTAAGTTGGGGAAGTAATGTGGAGGTGGACAAGCTGGAGGAGATGGTGAATAGAAAAATTCGCCAAGAAAAAATTGCCATCAAAGATGTTAAACTAAGAACTTTTATTACAGAAGACGCGAACCGTAATGAGATGGTGCAACATGTCTATGATATTACTTATGGCACTGTTCGTAAAAATGAAGATAGTTTGGTGGTTATTGATGATAGTATTGTTAGAGGCACCACATTAAGAGAAAGTATAATTAGGATGTTATCTAGGCTTTCTCCTAAAAAAATTATTGTTGTCTCATCGGCGCCACAAATCAGGTACCCTGACTGTTATGGTATTGACATGAGTAAGATGGGCGATTTTATTGCATTTAAAGCTGCTATTACTTTGTTAAAAGAAAGGGGTATGGAGCAGGTAATGGAGGATGTTTACCAAAAGATTAAAGCACTTGAGCTTAGGCATGAATTGCATACAGAAAATGTTGTACGTGAATTGTACAAGCCATTTACTACAGAAGAAATTTCAGATAAAATTGCCCAATTAATTACCCCTGACAATATTCAAATTCCAGTTGAAGTAATTTATCAAACTATCGAAGGCTTGCACACATGTTGCCCAACAAATACTGGTGATTGGTACTTCACAGGAAACTACCCTACACCTGGAGGTAATAAAGTATGTAATAAAGCCTATATCAATTATATTGAAGGTAATGACCAAAGAGGTTATTAATAAAAATGGCGCCTGTGGCGCCATTTTTATTAATAGGGCGTTCTAATTTATAATCTATAGCAAATGGCGTTGATGTTCATGCCTGCACCCACCGAGGCAAACACGACTACATCTCCTTTTGCTAATTGGTGTTCTGAGTATTTCCCCTTATGCACTAAATCAAATAAGGTAGGTATTGTTGCCACCGAGCTGTTACCTAATTCATGGATACTCATTGGCATGATATTGACAGGGGTCTCTTTTATGTCATATAATTTATATAAAGCTTTGATAAAACCCTCATCCATTTTTTCGTTCGCTTGATGAAGAAAGAATTTTTTAACCTCTTTGATGTCTACACCTGCTTTTTCTATACATTCTTTCATGGCAATAGGTACATTCTTCATAGCGTATTCATAAACTTTACGGCCCTTCATTTTAATATACCTTGTGGTGGTAGATGCTTCTGGGTGGTAAGACTTACCTAAGTATAAAAAATATGCCTCGTCGTTACAATGGCTTTGTACACTAAATGATAAAATGCCTTGATTTGGATCGGCTGAATGTTCAAGTATACTAGCGCCTGCGCCGTCACTAAAAATCATACTATCTCTATCGTGTGGATCAATCACCCTGCTCAATGTTTCTGCGCCAATCACTAAACATTTTTTTGCCATCCCAGATTTGATAAAAGAATCTGCTTGAATTACGCCTTGTATCCAGCCTGGACATCCAAATAAAATATCATAAGCTACACAACTGGGATTGATAATACCTAGTTGATGTTTTACTCTAGAGGCAATGGCGGGGATGGCATCTGATTGAATGGTGCCAGCTACAACATCACCGAAATTATGTGCTACAATAATTTGATCAATTGTTTCAGGATCAATTCCTGCGTCTTCAATCGCTAATTTTGCGGCAGCAGTAGCAAGGTCAGATGTGTTGATATGCACATCTGCATACCTTCTTTCCATAATACCTGTAATTCCCTTAAATTTTTCTACAATTTCTTCGTTAGGGGTTTTTATACGTTCACTTTGCTCGTCGTAAAAAGTGTTTGCTGCAAAATCTTTATTTGATTTAATGATATGTGGTATAATACTACCTGTACCAGTTATAATCGTTGCCATAAAGGGGGTCAATTTAGTTTTAAGCAATATACCAACGACTCTAAGATAGTATATTTAGATATATTTATCGCCTTTGTTTCTTTTTACTTCTGCAACATATTCTTTAATAGATTGCTCTTTATCCTTGCTGCAAATCAATAAAACGTCTTTGGTGTCTACTACAATAAAATCATCTAACCCTTGAACAACTACTAATTTGTCTTTTGGGGAATTGATCATACATTTTGTTGCGTCTATAACAATTACATTTTCAGAGGCTACAGCGTTACCTAGGTAGTCTTTTTCCATATTTTCATAAGCACTGTTCCATGTGCCTAGATCACTCCAGCCAAATGAAGCAGGCATTACATATACGTTATTTGCTTTTTCCATGATGGCAATGTCAATAGAGATATTGGTACATTGAGGATAGATTCTTTGGATAGCTTGTGCTTCTTCTGAAGTGTTGAAATGCATCTTTTCTTGCTCAAATAATTCATACATTTCTGGTTGGTATTTTTCAAAAGCGGTTAAGATAGAACTAGCTTTCCATGCAAAAATACCTGCGTTCCATAAAAAGTCACCACTCTCTATAAATGATTTTGCAATTTCTAAATCTGGTTTTTCAGTAAAAGTTTTTACTTTATAAACACCCTTTGCTACCTCTAACCCTTCGTATTGAATATAACCATAGCCTGTATTGGGATGGGTAGGCTTTATGCCTAATGTAACTAATGCTTTGATATGTTCTACAAAATCTAGTGCTTCTAATGCGATTTGTTGAAAGCGCTCTTCTTCTAAAATAAGATGATCGCTTGGAGCTACAATAAACCTGGCATCAGGATTGATTTGTGCTAATTTAAAGGAGATATAAGCGATGCAAGGTGCTGTATTTTTTTTACTAGGCTCCGCTAGGATATTATCCACAGGCAGGAGCGGTAATTGGGCCTTCACAATGTCTACATATTCTTCGGAAGTGACAATATAAATATTTTCTGCAGGAATAAATTTTGCATAACGCTCATATGTCCATTGCACTAATGTTTTACCTGTACTCAAAACATCTAAAAACTGCTTTGGATAAGCAGTTCTACTCATCGGCCAAAAACGACTTCCAATTCCCCCAGCCATAATGGCTACATAGTGATTCTTGTTTTGCATAAAAATTATTTATAAAATCCCCTCTTTCATTAAGTCATGAATATGAATCATGCCAATATATTGCCCATTTTCAGCAACAATTAATTGACTGATATCATTTGTTTTCATTAATTCATATGCTTCAATAGCCAATGTATTAGGAGAAATACTAATAGGTAGCTTATGAAAAATATCTGCTGCTTTGAGCTCTTGTATACTATTATGTTGTTCTAACATTCGACGAATATCACCATCTGTAATCATTCCAATTATGGCGTCTTTTTCATCAAGCACTACAGTAGCACCCATTCTACTTTTCGAAATAGACAAGATTACTTCTTTGACACTTGTAGAAGGAAGTACTTTAGGTAGTGGATTGTGTTTTGCAATAGCGCCAGTAGTTAAAGTCAATCTTTTACCCAGGTTGCCGCCTGGGTGGAATTTGGCAAAATCATTGGATTTAAATCCTCTGATTTCCATTAACGCCATCGCTATTAAATCTCCCATGACCATCTGTGCAGTGGTTGAAGAAGTGGGGGCTAGGTTATTGATACAAGCTTCTTGATCAACCGTAGTGTTTATGAGCAATGTCGTTGCATTGCCTAAATAACTATCTACCTTACCCACCATGGCAATCAGAGGATTGCCAAAATGTGCAATAAGATCCACCAGCATTTTAATTTCTGGACTTTCTCCACTTTTGCTAATGATCATGACCACATCTTTGGGTCCAATCATGCCGGAGTCACCATGTATAGCATCTGCAGCATGTAAATAGATTGCAGGAGTGCCTGTTGAGTTACAGGTTGCGACTATTTTTTGTGCAATAATGGCGCTTTTGCCTATCCCACTTACAACAAATCGACCTGCTGACTGTAAAATAGTTTCAACTGCGGCAACAAATTGATCATCAATGTATTTTTCTAATCCAGCAACAGCGTTCAATTCGATATGCAAAGCCGTTTTAGCAATGGATTTGATCTTGGAAGTCATAGGCATAATATAGATGCTGCAAAGGTAATACTTCGTTAACTTTATGCTCCATTTTAAACAGGCCATTTGATAAATGGTTTATTTAAAATAATCTGCGTTTAAATGAACTTTTGTTCAACAAAAAACGTTAACTTATATATCCAAATTAACAATAAACAGTTGATTTTAAGCAAATTAAGATGCCCACGACTAAAAAAACGACTAAAAAAACTGCAGCGCCCCAAAAAAAAGACTTGGTGGCAGCTTTGGAGCAATATTTTGGTTTCACTGGATTCAAAGGAACGCAAGAACAAGCTATTCTTTCTTTATTAAGTGGACGTGACACATTTGTGATCATGCCTACTGGTGGAGGGAAGAGTTTGTGCTATCAATTACCAGCTATGATGCTAGAGGGATGCGCTATTGTGGTGTCACCGTTAATTGCATTGATGAAAAACCAAGTAGATTTAGTTCGAGGTTACAGTGAAAATGATGAAGTAGCCCATTTTCTGAATTCCTCCTTAAATAAAGGGCAAGTTAAACTGGTTAAAGCTGACTTGCTTAGTGGTAAAACAAAGTTATTGTATGTGGCGCCAGAGACTTTGACAAAACAAGAGAATTTAGATTTCTTCAGTGACCTTAAAGTTTCTTTTTTTGCCGTGGATGAAGCGCATTGTATCTCTGAATGGGGGCACGATTTTAGGCCGGAGTACCGTCGTTTAAAAGAGATGATGGAAGAGATCAATCCATCTGCTCCCATTATTGCCTTAACGGCTACAGCAACGCCAAAAGTACAAAGTGATATTGTTAAAAACCTTGCACTGAACAATCCTGAAATTTTAATTTCATCTTTTAATAGAGAGAACCTTTATTATGAAGTGCAGCCAAAAATTAGAAAAGAGCAAACTGTAAAAAGTATTGTCAAATATATCACTAAGCATAAAAAGAAAAGTGGGATTATCTATACTTTGAATAGAAAAACTACAGAAGAGTTGGCTGACCTATTAAAAGCGAATAATATCAAAGCTGTAGCTTACCATGCAGGTTTAGATCAGAAATTAAGAGCAGAAAGACAAGATCAATTTTTAAATGAAGAGGTACAAGTGATTGTCGCCACTATTGCATTTGGAATGGGTATTGACAAGCCAGACATTCGATTTGTAATTCATTATAATATACCTAAGTCTATTGAAAACTATTATCAAGAGACGGGAAGAGCAGGCAGAGATGGATTAGAGGGGAATTGTATTTTGTATTATTCCCAAAAAGATGTCAACAAATTAGAACATTTTTTAAGAGATAAACCTCTAAGTGAAAGAGAAGTTGGCGCACAATTAATAGACGAAACTGTGGCATTCGCCGAAAGTGGTGTATGTAGAAGAAGAAGTTTATTGCATTATTTTGGAGAAACCTGGCCAGATAAAAATTGTGGCAAATGTGACAACTGTTTACATCCAAAAGAAAAATTTGAAGCAAAAACAGAATTAGTACAATTGTTGCAAACGATACAAGCACTCGATGAAAGGTTTGTTGCACATTATGTGGTACAAATTATAACTGGAAATTTTACTCCTCAAATAGGTTTATACAGACATGAGCAATTGCCTGTTTTTGGTATAGGAAAAGCACATGACGAATTATTCTGGAATAGTTTGATTCGTCAAGCGATGTTAGAACAGCTGATAGAAAAAGACATAGAAGAGTACGGCTTATTAAAATTAACTAGCAAAGGGCAGAAATTTTTGAAAAAACCTAGCTCGTTTTTAGTGGTTTTGCAAAATGTATTTGCAGCTGAATTGGGTGACGACGACGATAGTGATGTAGCAGAAGACGCTGCAACAACAGATGATCGTTTATTTGAATTATTGAAAGACCTACGACAAGTGGAAGCGAAAAAAATCGGGCTTCCTCCTTTTGTAATTTTCTTAGAAACTTCATTACAAGATATGGCTACGCTTTATCCTACTTCATTGACCGAATTAGAAAGATGTCAAGGTGTAAGTAAGGGTAAGGCGATTAAATATGGCAAACCTTTTATCAGTCTTATTGAAAAATATGTAGTAGAAAATAATATAGAAAAGCCGGATGATTTTGTCATGAAATCTGTGGCAAATAAATCGAGCAATAAAATTTACATCATTCAAAATGTTGACAAAAAAATTCCATTAGAGACCATTGCAAAAAATAAAGACCTTAGGCTAGATAGTTTATTAGAAGAGATGGAAACCATTGCTGCAAGTGGCACTAAATTAAATTTAGATTATGCTATTGACGAATGGCTTGACGAATATGATCAAGAGGAAATATTGGAATACTTTAAAAGTTGTGAAACCTCTTCATTACAAATAGCTCAACAAGAGCTTAGTGAAAACGACTATACTTGGGAACAACTTAAAATAATGCGCATCAAATTTTTGAGTGTAGTAGGGAATTAAATTACTTATTTTAGTGACTCTTGTTAGCAAATTGATTTAAAAAATTCAAAGTCCTATCTGATGCATTTTTACGTACACTCATGTAGTAAAAATTGAAATCTGCTATGTGGTAATTATTTGTTTTAAATAATATGTTCCCAAAAAATCTTGGCTTAGGTGTCCAAAGAATCCCTTGGTGATTAATGGCTCCTGCCACTTTTGGGATAACTTTT
Source organism: uncultured Sediminibacterium sp. (assembly GCA_964492205.1). GTDB lineage: Bacteria > Bacteroidota > Bacteroidia > Chitinophagales > Chitinophagaceae > Sediminibacterium. Next base: position 4,131 of record CAZBJP010000034.1, on the reverse strand, counting down.
TTGAAATTATACAACACAGCACCTGTATTTGCTTGTCTTTGAGCAACTGTTTGATTGCTATCCCATGTTAATGGGTTAGTTACTATTGAAGTAAATTTCTCCAATTTTACAAAAGGTGGAATATAGCCTTCTTTATAAGTGCGCCAGGCACAAATACAACCTGTTTCTGTTGGTGTTGTGCAAGATTTAATGGTAGTAAATTCAGCAGGATCTATCGCCATGCCTACAATATAAGCGGTGACTAATTGCTTCATTAATTCTTTGCCATCAAAATATTCTTTTAATAAACGTTTTGCATGCGTGCTCCCTTGACTATGTGCAGCAATGATAATTGGTTTATTGTGATTAAAATTAGTCATGTAAAACTCAAATGACTTTTTAACATCCTGATAGGCTAATTCAAAAGCAGCGATAGCATTGATGCTATCTAATTTAGTAATAGGATAATAACTGTTTATATGTGCTTGACGATATCTAGGCGCATAGATATTTCCTACTTCATTAAAAATACTTGCTTGGCTTAAAATGGTGGTATAATCTGTCCTGATATTTAATGCAATATCTTTTAAGGACGCAGACCATCCATTTGGTTTTGTTGGATCAAGATAAGTTGTTGGATGAATAAAAAACACATCCACCATCTTCTTGTGTTCAAATGTCTTTGATAAGCTGGTAGGTAAACTATCAGAGGGATCATATTTAAGAGGATGTGCTGCCCAATTTTTTAACTGACTATAATCTGGCTGCTCCTCCCAGTCTATTTTTGAATAGACGGGTTTATAATTGGTATAATTGCTTTTCGAACATCCGATTAACGCCAAAACTATAATAAACAGTACAGTAATTCTCATAAGACAAAGGTATCAAATAATGAAATGAGCCAATTGTATTAAGGGGGATAATTTAAATAGCGATGCAAATAAATTATTTTAATTTTACATAAAGCATTCTTATTGTATCTATTAAGACATATACCCTTTTTAAAAGCTGTTTTTAATCACAGTATAACTGCCTTCGGCGGACCACAAGTACATTTTGGTTTGTTGCAACATCGATTTGTTGAACAAAGAAAAGACCTTACAGCAGAAGAGTTGATGGAGTACAATGCATTTTGTCAATTATTGCCTGGCGCTTCTTCTACCCAAACGGTGGTTTTAATTGCCTTTAAAAGAGGGGGGTTGTCTCTAGCAATCTTAACATTGCTTATTTGGATTTTACCAGCTACCAGTTTTATGGCAAGTTTGGCTATTGCTTATACACTTTTTGATTTGCAACCCGTTTTAAAGTCCTTGCATCTTTTACAACCCATGGTGATTGGATTTATCGCCAGCGCAACGTTTCTTCTCTACAAAAAAGCTATCCGCAATACGATCACGCTATTAGTTTTTTTAGCTGCGTGTATGCTAACTATAATCGGTTTTAAGACACCATGGACAATTCCTGTGGTAATTGTATTAGCGGGCATTATCACAAACTTTAGTAATAAAAGAATTCCCGATCAAGGGGCTGCGCCAAAAAAAATTAAATGGGTGCATTTACATCTTTTTATTTTCTTTTTTTTAGCTGCTGGGTTTATGTCTGAGCAGGCAACACGTCAAAATTGGGAACATCGTAAAGTGTATAATCTTTTTGAAAATAATTATCGATTTGGAAGCTTTGTTTTTGGAGGAGGGGATGTATTAATTCCAATGATGTATGAGCAATATGTTACAAGGCCGAACACAGAGAGAGTAAAAGAAAGTAAAAGAGATGTTCTAAAGATCAATAGTGCTGCCTTCTTAACTGGTTCTGGTATTGTGAGGGCTATCCCTGGTCCTATTTTCTCCATTGCAAGTTTCACAGGGGCATTAGCTTTGGAAGAAAAAGGAATTGGAGGACAGATTTTAGGTGCCGTAGTAGCAAGTATAGGCGTGTTTCTACCAAGTTTTTTAATTGTGTTATTCTTTTTTCCTATTTGGCAGAAATTAAAAAAGTATGCTTTGTTTTATCGATCCTTAGAGGGAATTTATGCAGCTGTGGTAGGGATTATGTTAGGGGCTACCGTATATTTATTGAAAGATGTTTTGTTTGATCTTGGTAATTTGACCACATTTAATATTGGAATTTATTTATTTGTTTTTGCTACAACAGCAGTGCTCTTAGTTCGGTATAAAGTTGCGCCACAATGGGTTGTTTTAGGGACCATTTTATTGGGTGCAATTTTGACACAATGGCCAATTATATTTTAACCTCCATTTATGAAGCAAAGCTTTGTATTATTTCTATTTGTTACGTGTTTTTCCTTTTCCTCGGTGAAGGCACAAATGCGCACCATTAGTGGTGTGGTTTATGACATTACCGGAAGACGTCCTATCGAAGCGGTAATGGTATATAGTAAGTTAAGTAGTACGCAAACAGATTCATTGGGTAGGTATTTAATCACCCTTCAAGCTAAAGACTCATTGACTTTTTCTTTGTTTGGCAAAAACACGCAGAAATTTGGCATTGATGAAATTGAAGACCCAAGCAATTTCAATATCATGATTCATGTGACTGGGGTAGACCTCCCAGAAGTAACTGTTCGAAATAGTTATTATAGATATGACTCGATCCAAAATAGGATGGATTATGCTAAGTACTTTAATTACGATCCGCCAGGTTTAAAGCTCAGTAATCAACAAAATTTCTATAATAACGGCGGTGTTACCATTGGTTTTGATGTGAATGAGATCATCAATATGTTTAGGTTTAAACGCAACCGCAACCTCCAATTTTTGCAAAATAGGTTAATTAGACAGGAGCAAGAAAAGTATATAAACTATCGATTTACCAAGCGGTTTGTTCAAAAATTAACCAAATTGGATGGTATAAGGCTAGACTTATTTATGGAGTATTGTAAACCGTCTTACCCAACCCTTGCATTGCTTAACGATTTAGAGCTTGGCTACTATATTCAACAGAAATTGATCCAATTTAACCAGGGGCAATAATTCAACCACTCATCTATTTTCTTGCGTAGAACATGGCTTTTTAGCTATCTTTAGTCACTAAAATAAGATCAATTTGAGAAAGCTAAAGAATTATGCCTTCATCCTGATACTAGGATTGTTTGCATGTAAGGATAAGACAAAGCCAACAGATAAATTTAACGCCAATGCGCCAGTGTCGGTAGATATCGCAATTGCAGCTTCGCAGGTGATTGACAAAGTCATTGAAGTGAACGGCTCAGTAGTGGCAAGTGAATTTGTAGATATTCGCCCAGAGACCAATGGCCGAATTGTTTTTTTACAAATTCCAGAAGGTAAAATGGTAGCTGCAGGTACTGTTTTAGTTAAGTTGAATGATGCCGATTTGCAAGCTCAGTTGCAAAAAATTAAAGTACAGTTAGAGTTGGCTAATATCAATGAACAAAGAAATAAAAAATTACTATTAGCAAAAGGGATCAATCAAAGTGATTATGATATTAGCTTGCAACAAGTGAATAGCTTAAAAGCTGACATGGCTTATACGCAGTCTTTGATAGAAAAAACGATTGTAAAAGCGCCATTCGCAGGTCAGATGGGATTGAAACAAGTAAGTTTAGGTGCGTTTGTTACTACTGCAACGACAATGGCTACTTTACAAAAAGTAGATCAATTAAAAGTAGATTTCACTTTACCAGAAGTCTATCAAAATTACATCAAAGTGGGCAAGAAGATTATGGTTGAAAGTATTGCCAATCCTGGTGTTAAAATGACTGCAACAATTGCTGCTATTGAACCTCAGATTATCGCAACCACTAGAAATATTAAAGTTCGTGCGAATTTACAAGGCAAGTTAATACCTGGTGCATACACTAAAGTTTTCTTGGGCGAGAATCAGCAAAAGCCAAGCATCTTAGTCCCTTCAAATGTTATTATTCCTGACTCAAAAGCCAAACAATTAGTAGTTGTTAAAAATGGCAAAGCAAAATTTGTAAATGTGGAGACAGGCTATCGAACTGCTTCTGCAGTTGAAATCACCTCTGGTGTTCAAGTTGGTGATAGCTTAATTGTGGCAGGGATGCTTTTTGTAAGAGACGGAAGTGATTTGAAAATTGGTAAGACATTGCCGCTTGTTGATATCATCAAGTAGGTTCACTATTAATACATTATTTAGATGAATATATCTGAA
>CAZBJP010000033.1:0-16263 GCA_964492205.1 uncultured Sediminibacterium sp. | reverse complement strand
AAAAAAATGGCAAACTAGCTGGAAAAATCAAAAAGCATATCAGGTCCCCAATCAAAGTAATAAACCAAAATGTTATGTTTTAGATATGTTTCCTTATCCTAGTGGAGCGGGTTTGCATGTAGGGCATCCCTTAGGATATATAGCGTCTGATATTTATAGTAGGTATAAAAGATTAAAAGGGTTTAATGTATTGCATCCTATGGGCTACGATGCTTTTGGATTACCTGCAGAACAATATGCATTAGAACATGGGGTGCATCCTGCAAAAAGCACACACGACAATATTGACAATTTTAGAAGTCAGTTAGATAATATTGGATTCTGTTACGATTGGGATAGAGAAGTGAGAACCTGTGATGCAACTTATTATAAATGGACACAGTGGATCTTCTTACAATTATTCAATAGTTATTTTGATCGCCAGTTAAACAAGGCCAATCCTATTGCAGCATTGGTTGCAATATTTGAAAATGAAGGCAATGTAAATCATGTGTGTCCAGCGGATAGTCAATTGAGTTTTACAGCTGCTACTTGGAATAGCTGGGATGAAAAAGCACAACAAGAGGTATTGATGCAATATCGATTGGCATTTTGTGGATTTGGAGAAGTGAATTGGTGTGCTGCTTTAGGTACAGTTTTAGCTAACGATGAAGTGATTAATGGATTTAGTGAGAGGGGAGGTCATCCGGTGGAGAAAAAGAAGTTACGTCAATGGTATTTACGTATCACCGAATATGCAGATCGTTTATTGGCAGGACTAGATACAATACAGTTTAGTGAAGCCATGAAAGAAATGCAGTCCAACTGGATTGGTAAAAGTTATGGTGCAGAAATTGATTTTAAAGTAGTAGATCATACTGCAACATTAACCGTATACACAACAAGACCAGATACCGTATTTGGCGTAGATTTTTTAGTAGTTGCTCCAGAGCATGAATTGATTCAGGAGATTACGCCTTTATCCCATCAAAAAGAAGTGGCAGACTATATCGCATATGTGAAAAGTAGAAGTGAAAGAGAGCGTATTGCTGAGAAAAAAATTACAGGATGTTTTACAGGGGCTTATGTGTTGAATCCATTTAATCAACGACCTGTTCCCATTTGGATTTCTGAATACGTACTCGCAGGATATGGGACAGGTGCAATTATGGCTGTGCCTTGTGGAGATGATCGAGATTTTAAATTTGCACAACATTTCAATATTCCTATCACAAATATTATTGGAGATGCTTATGATGGCACTGCAGCGAATCCAACCAAGGAAGCTATTTTAACCAATAGCGATTTTTTAAATGGAATCGTTCAAAAAGACGCCATTCATATTGTGAATGACAAATTGGAGGCGATGGGTATTGGTAAGAAGAAAGTTAATTTTCGTATGCGGGATGCTGCTTTTAGTAGGCAACGTTATTGGGGCGAGCCTTTCCCAATTCGATGGGAAAATGGCATTGCTTATCCTTTGGCAGAAAATGAATTGCCTTTGTTGTTGCCCACTGTAGAAAACTATGGTCCTGGTCCAGACGGAGAAGGTCCATTAGCCAATATAGAAGATTGGAAAGCGAATCATTTTGAAACGAACACGATGCCTGGTTATGCAGGAAGTAGTTGGTATTTTTTGAGGTACATGGATCCGCACAATGAAGCTGCATTTTGTGATCGTAAAGTGAGTGATTATTGGGGACAGGTTGATTTATATATTGGTGGCACTGAGCATGCAGTTGGACATTTATTGTACAGCAGAATGTGGACAAAAGTTTTATATGATTTAGGACATATAGGCTTTGATGAACCCTTTAAGAAATTATTAAACCAAGGGATGATTCAGGGAAGTTCTCGATTTGTATATCGTAAAAGAGGTACACAAGTATTTGTTTCAGCAGGATTAGCAAAAACAATGGAAGTGGATCAGTTGCATGTGGATGTGAATATAGTAGATGGAGTAGAATTAGATACTGTTGCGTTCAAAAAATGGAAGCCGGATTATGCCAATGCCAGTTTTGAATTAGAAGACGGCAAATATATCTGTGGTGTGGAAGTAGAAAAAATGTCTAAGTCAAAATTCAACACAGTTAATCCAGATGATTTGGTGGAGAAATACGGTGCAGACACTTTTAGAATGTATGAAATGTTTTTAGGACCTGTAGAACAAAGTAAGCCATGGGATACTAAAGGCATCGAAGGAGTGCACCGATTTTTGAAAAAATTGTGGAGGTTATTTTATGATGAAATGAAAGGCAAGGTTTGGGTAGTCGAAAAAGCAAGTCCTGCTGAATTGAAAGTACTTCATAAAACGATTAAAAAAATTGAAGAAGATACTGAGCGATATAGCTTTAATACGGCGGTGAGTAGCTTTATGATTTGTGTGAATGAATTATTTGATTTGGATTGTCATAAAAAAGAAGTGTTAGAGCAATTGCTTATTTTATTGGCACCATATGCGCCCCATATTAGTGAAGAACTTTGGGCGCTAATTGGTAATCAAGGTTTAGTGATAGATGCAGCATTCCCAATATTTGATGCGCAATATGTTACTGAAACTTCTAAAGAGTATCCAGTGAGTATCAATGGCAAAGTAAGAACCAATATTGCGATTGCATTAGATGCTACAGAGGCTCAAGTAAATGAAATTGTACTTGGTAATGAATTGGTGCAAAAGTGGATAGAAGGAAAATCAATAAAAAAACTCATATTCGTAAAAGGTAAAATGATCAATGTGGTGATTTAAACTCCAAATTAATACTATGAAAAAATTCATCTCTCTTTCAGCTGTGTTATGTTTATTGTCAATTTTTAGTATGGCACAAACAGGCCAAAATGGCTTGCCACGTTTTATACGTTGGTTAGATAATACTCAAATCGTTTTGAATACAAAAAGAGGAGATGACGCTCTTCCTAAAAATTATATCTACAATGTGGTAACAAAACAATATACAATCGCACCTGCAGATGTAGTGCCAACAGAGAAGACTGTGGTTGTAAAAAAAGGAGATTTATTCTTAAAAGAAAATGGGTCGGAAGTTCAATTAACTTTTGATGATGCTGAAGAAAAAAATCCTACTTTATCACCTGATGGTAATTATGTTGGGTATACAAAGAAGAATAATTTATACACTTTATCATTAGTAACTAAAAAAGAATTAGCGATTACAACAGATGGAGCAACAGGCATTTTAAATGGCTATGCAAGCTGGGTGTATTTTGAAGAAATTTTTGGCCGCCCAACACAGTATCGTGCATTTTGGTGGAGTCCAGATAGCAAGTATATTTCCTTTATGCGTTTTGATGAGCGTAAAGTGCCCATGTTCCCAATATATAATAGCGAGGGGCAACATGGTTTTGTAGAAGAAACAAGGTATCCAAAAGCTGGTGATGAAAATCCATCTGTAAAAATTGGCTGGACGTCTCCAAATGGAGGTGAAATTACATGGGCTGATTTTAATGAAGCCGATGATCAATATTTTGGTTGGCCAATATGGAATCCAAATAACAATAGCATGTGGTTGAGTTGGATGGATCGTGGACAAAATAATCTTAAGATTTATGAATTAAATATGTCTAACGGGGCAAAAAAAACCGTGTATGCTGAATACCAAAAAACATGGATAGATTTGGAAGATAGAAACGGTGGTAGGATTAATTTTATTCCCAACAACAAGGGATATATTGCACAGTCTGACGCGAATGGATGGAATCATTTATATATGTATGACATGGTGGGTAATTTGCAATACCCAATCACCAATGGAAAATTCACAGTTTTAGGTATTAAACAAATTGATGAAAAAAATAAAACTATTTATTTTACCGCTAGAGGTTTGGAAAATAGTGCTAGAATTGATTTGTATTCAATTGGTTTCGATGGTAAAAATCAAAAAAGATTAACTTTTGGCGAATTCAATCATGCTCAATTATATTTAGCGCCAGATGCAAAACATTTTGTGACGGTATACAGTAATATAAAAACGCCTACAACAATCGCAGTGATCAATACACAAAAAAAATCATTAGAAATATTAGGCACATCAACACCTGACAATTTTGATCCAAGTAAATTGGCTAAAACGGAATTGATTCGCATAAAGAGTGCAGATGGATTATTTGAATTACCAGCTTTAGTGACCTGGCCAAAAAATATGGATCCAAATAAAAAATATCCTTTGTTGGTGAGTATTTATGGTGGACCGAATGCAGGTACGGTGATGGATAGTTGGTCAGCGAATCCAACTAAAGAAACTTGGGCAGAAGAAGGATTGATTCAAGTTGCTTTTGATCATCGTGCAAGTGGTCATTTTGGAAAAGAAGGGGTAAACTATATGTACCGCAACTTAGGCTATTGGGAAATGCAGGACTATATGACCATGGCAAAATGGTTTATTGCAAACGGTCAAGCAGATCCAACAAAGATTGCGATGACTGGATTCAGTTATGGCGGATATATGAGTTGTTACGCATTGACTTACGGTTCATCAGTATTTACACATGCGATGGCAGGAGGTAGTGTGACTGCATGGGAATTATATGATTCACATTATACAGAACGTTTTATGGATACACCAGCTGAAAATCCGGAAGGCTATAAGGCTGGGAATGTGATGACGCATATCAAAAATTTTAAAGGGGTTTTACAATTAGTACATGGCACGATGGACGACAATGTGCATATGCAAAATTCTATTCAATTGCTGAGTGCTATACAAGATCAAGGAAAGCAAGTGGAATTCATGTTATATCCAGGGGGGCGCCACGGTTGGGGCGGTCCAAAAGGGAAACATTATACAGACTTAAAGAACCAATTTATTTACAAACACTTATTGGAGAAGGCAATGCCTACTTCTAAATAATTCAACAGATGTCAAACCCAAACTTGGACAGGCCATTTCAAAATGTACAACCTCAGGACAGAGAGTTTGAGAATACGATACGTCCTGCAGCAATGGATGCTTTTGCAGGTCAACCACAGTTGATTGAGAATATTAGCATTTTTATTAAAGCTGCAAAGCTTAGGGGAGAAGCTTTAGATCATATATTATTCCATGGTCCTCCAGGTTTAGGTAAAACAACTTTGAGTAGAATTGTGGCCAATGAGATGGGTGTGCAGATTAAAGAAACTTCAGGGCCAGTTATTGAAAAGCCAAGTGATTTAGCAGGCTTGTTGACCAGTTTAGAACCCAACGACGTCTTGTTCATTGATGAGATTCATAGATTGAGTACAGTTGTAGAAGAGTATTTGTATGCTGCTATGGAGGATTATAAGATTGACATATTAATTGATAGTGGTCCTAATGCAAGAACAGTGCAAATTAATTTGAATCCATTTACATTAGTCGGTGCGACCACCAGAAGTGGTTTGCTGACAGCACCTTTATTATCTCGTTTTGGGATCAAATCTAGATTGGAATATTATCCAGCATCTGTATTGCAAAAAATAATTGAGAGAAGTGCTGGTATTTTAGAAGTAAAAGTGGATTCAAGTGCGGCTGGTGAGATCGCAAGAAGAAGCCGAGGTACGCCAAGAATTGCCAATGGTTTATTAAGAAGAGTTAGAGATTTTGCACAAGTTTTGAATGATGGAACAGTTGATTTGGGTATCACACAACATGCACTCAAAGCTTTAAATGTAGATGAACATGGTTTAGATGAAATGGACAATAGAATTCTACTGGCTATTATAGAAAAATTCAAAGGAGGCCCTGTTGGAATTACGACTATTGCCACTGCAGTGGGTGAAGAGTCTGGTACCATTGAAGAAGTATATGAACCATTTTTAATTCAAGAAGGATTTTTGCAAAGAACACCAAGAGGTAGAGAAGTTACTTATAAAGCTTATGAACACCTTGGAAAGCATAAGGGACAAGGCTTTGGAGAGAATCCAGAACTATTTAGATAAAAAACCTCCAAATTTTTGGAGGTTTTTTTAAACATTTTTGTGAAAAGTGGCGCGCAATTAGATGTTATTCAACAACCAATCTAAATCCATTACCGTGAATATTCACAATCTCTATAGAGGTATCTTCTTTTAAATACTTTCTCAACTTTGCAATGTATACATCCATACTTCTTCCATTGAAATAGGTATCACTACCCCATATTTTTTTCAAAGCCTTTTCTCTAGTTAATAAATCGTTTTTATGCTCTGCGAGCATTTTTAATAATTCATTTTCTTTAGGCGATAAAATATGTGTATTTTCTTTGTATTTTAATTCTCTCAGTTTTGGGTTAAAATGATAATCGCCTAATTCAAATTCTAGGTTGTCAGTTACTTTGTTATCTTCCTCGTTACGTTTTATAATGGCTTTAATCTTATGCATCAATACATCACTATCAAATGGTTTAGTGATGTAGTCATCTGCGCCCAACCTATAGCCATGTAAGATATCTTCTTTTAAAGTTTTTGCACTCAAAAAAAACAAAGGCACATCTGGGTCGATATCTCTAATTTCTTCGGCCAATGTAAAACCATCTACATTGGGCATCATAACATCTAATAAACAAAGGTCAAATTTTTCACGTTGGAAAGCACCTAATCCTAATCTTCCATCTCTTTCTAGGGTGACTTCATATTCGTTTAATTCTAAATAGTTTTTTAAAACTAAACCTAAGTTGCTATCGTCTTCACATAGGAGTATCTTATACTTCTTCTTGTCTTCCATAATTGATTGCTTTGTGTAAAGAAACACATTTTAATTTTTAACCTATAAAATGAGTTTCCAATCTTTTGTTAAAAATACCTATAGTTTAGTACTTATGCAAAGGTCGCATATTCCACATTTTTGAGGGGCTTTTTCGCCAAAATATTTAGCAAGAAATACATTTCTACATGTAAAAGTCCTATTCCCCAAATAGTCTCGCATCGCTTTTAAACGGTCTTCAAAAGCTAATTTTCTTAATTGGTATTGGTCCAAATTTAGGGTCATAAATTCTGCAGAAGCCCTGTTCCATTTAAATTGAACAATTGGTTGGTTGGCTTTTTGTTGCAGAGAAATCATGCCATATTGTTTTAATTGGTTCAATTGAAATTGTACAAATTCAACATCTCTTTGCAGTAATTTGGCCAGTATGCCCTCATTGATAAATTGTGGACTATCTAATATGCCACCATAAGTTCTTAATAAAGTTTGCAATACAAAGCCAGTTTCCGGATATTGTTTTTCGAATAATTGAATTGTAATTCTATTTTCAATCACTTGTACGAGTGTTGGCTTAAAGGAACTCGGGGAGAATTTAACATGTCCTTCTTGTTCGATCCATTGTAAGGCATTTCTTGCAATGATTTTATCCCATTTAAATTGTAAACAAAACAAGTCAAAGTCAAATAGAAATTGCTGTAATTCTCCCATGCCCACAGGTAATTGTACAAAATCTGCAAGGTCTTGAAATACTTTCTTAATAACAGAAATGGGTGGGATCTTTTTTTCCTGCAATTGATCCCAATAGTCTAAATCATTTTGTTGATAGAGTAAAATGGCTTTTGCTGGCAAGCCATCTCTTCCTGCTCTTCCCGCTTCTTGGTAATATTGTTCAATACTTCCCGGAATGTCAAAATGAATCACTGCACGCACATTAGTTTTGTTGATCCCCATGCCAAATGCACTTGTCGATACGATGATTTGTAGGTGATCCTGCATCCACTGACCCTGTACTTTTTTTCGATCACCTAATTCCATGCCTGCATGGTAACCTGCAACAGAAAAGCCATAACTTGTTAATAGACTAGTTAATTGAGCTACATTATTTCTTGTATTGCAATATATGATGACCGATCCTGTTATGTCTTTTAGTATATTTTTTAAGACAAATAACTTTACTGTTTCCTTGCGAACTTGGTAGCTTAAGTTAGGTCTTAAAAACTGATCTGTTATCAGGTTGGCATCTTTTAAATTTAATTGCTTTAACATGTCTTTTTGTACCAATGGTATGGCTGAAGCAGTCATTGCCAAGATTGGTATAGTAGGAAAGGTCTTTTTTAAAAAATCTAGTTTACGATAACTTGGTCTAAAATCATATCCCCATTGAGAAATACAATGCGCTTCATCAATCGCAAATAACTGAATGGGTATAGTAGTTAATAGGTTCTGAAAATGTTTTTGTGCTAATTTCTCAGGGGAGCAATAAATGAACTGGTATTTTTTAGCAGCAATATCTTTAAATACAATGGATTCTTCAAGGGGGCTTAATTGACTACCTAAATAAACTGCTTTTAATTGTTTTGACACAAGGTCTTTCACTTGATCTTGCATCAGCGCAATCAAAGGACTAATGATTAAGCAAATGCCTTTTTGAAAAATCGTAGGCACTTGAAAACATATCGATTTCCCCGCGCCGGTTGGTAACAATGCAAGGGTATCATTTCCTGCGATGATAGATTCAATTACAGCTAATTGCTGAGGTCTAAAAGCATCGTAGTTCCAATACTTCTTTAATATTTCTTCTAAGGCTGTCAAGAATTTAGTCTAGTTTCTTTTTAAACAACCTTAAAGAATTCAATGCCAATACTACATCGCTTAAAGCCATGATGATGGCACCATAAGTTGGCCCCCATGTGCCTAAAAATCCTAATGCAGCTACAGGAATCGCGATAATATTATAAGAGAAAGCCCAAGCTAAGTTTTCTTTAATGGTTTCATATGTTTTTCTTCCAAGTACCAATGACATCGGCAGGTTTTTTAAACCTTTGTTCATCAAAACGACTTGAGCACTTTGTATCGCAATATGTGAGGCATTACTCAAAGAAATACCAATGGTAGCTTTTGCCAATGCAGGTGCATCGTTGATGCCATCACCTACCATTGCAGTTGGTGCTAATTTGGTTAAGGCATCTAGTTTTTCTAGTTTATCAGCAGGACTTTGTTCTGCAATAATTTGATGTATACCCAATGCTTCTCCCACTAGTCTGCATTTTTCATTTCTATCGCCACTCAATAAAATGGTGGTAATACCTTGACGGTGTAATTGATCAATGACTTCTTTTGCTTCTGGTCTGATTTGATCTGCTACATCGATCCAGCCAATTAATTGATTATTTTTTTGTATATAAATATTATGTCCATCTTCAGTGGATTTATCTGCTACTATTTTGAATGAACCAGCCCAATAGATATTTCCATCTTTATCTGTTGCTTTCATACCCATGCCCTTCACTTCTTCTATCTGACTCCATTTTAAAACTTCTGTAGTTTTCCATTCTTCTTTGATACAATTGGCGACAGGATGATTGGAGTATTTTTCTAAGGAGTAGGTTAAAATTTTAAAATCCTGTTCTGTAAGCTTACTGGTTTCAAAATTAACCATATGGAATCCACTGATTTCAAAATGTCCTGTTGTTAAAGTCCCGGTTTTATCAAATACCACTTGTTTGATATCTTTAAAAGTTTCAAGACTTTTTGCATTTTTAAATAAGACACCATTTCTTGCGCCTCTTCCAAGGCCTACAGCAATGGCAGCAGGCGTTGCTAGCCCCATCGCACAAGGACAAGAAATAACTAATACAGCAATTGCCCTTAACATACTTTCACTAAATCCAATATTGGAAAAAAAGTAATTGCCTATTAACGTGACTAGGGCTATACCTACTACTAGGGGTACAAAAATGGCACTGATTTTATCCGCTAAAACCTGCACTGGAGGTTTTTCTCCTTGTGCCGCTTTGACCATTTTTAAAATATTGGCTAGTACAGTTTCATCTCCCACAGCAGTTACATAAGCTTTGATGGAGCCATTTTCTATTGTACTTCCTCCCAATAAAATATCTTTCATTTTACGGTGAACTGGGACACTTTCCCCTGTCACAATTGCTTCATTTACATCTGCTTCGCCAGATAAAATTTTACAATCCATTGGTACGGTTTCGCCAGTATTAATTTGTAAAATATCACCCACTTTCAAAGTATCAGCAGCCACTTTGAAAATAATTTCTTTATGATGTTCATCAAATACAATCATATTGGCCATCACTTTTTGTGCTTTAACTAAGTCTTTTAGTGCACGTTGTGTTGAGGCTATGGAAGCATCTTCTAAATAATTACCAAAAAATACAAAAGTTAAAATAGTAGCAGTAGTTTCATAATAGGCAAACTGTGCACCTTGTCCAATGAGTGTGCCATACAAGCTATAGCCAAAAGAGGCAAGCGCTCCAATAGATACTAAAACATTCATGTTTGGTATACCATTTTTTAAACTATTGAATGCGCTCTTCCCAAAATAATTCATGCCTACTAAAAAAACGGGGGTAGTGATTGCTAATTGAACATAGGGATTCATCAGAAAGTGAATATGAATTCCTGGAATCATATGCACCATTAAGGGTATAGTAAAAATTAGAGAAAATATGGCACGCTCCTTATTGTTGTCTAGCCATCTTTTGCCATGTACTTCTGATTCCTGTCCTCTCACTTTATAGCCTAAATCTTGTATGCCTTTAATTAAAGCTGGTTTTTGTGCTGTGTCGACTAATTCAAACTGCACTTCGCCTTCCATAAAGTTCACTTTAGGTTCATGGATGCCTTTACTACTTAAGTATTTATGAATGGACAACGCGCAATTGGTACAACTCATGCCATCTACTTTCCATTGTATGTTTTCCATATTGATATATTTATAATACAAAGGTACGAAACCATTTTAGGATTGTATTTGATGCTTTATATTTGCAAGATGGACCTTATTTATACCCTAGTAGAGACGGATCAAATAGCAGCCCAATTGGTGAATAAATTTGCCTCAAAATCGGTTTGGGTCTTTCAGGCACCTATGGGTGCAGGGAAGACGACCTTGATTGCAGCGATCGGCAAAGCGTTGGGTATCCAGCAGGCCATGTCTAGCCCTACATTTTCTATCATGAATGAGTACGAGGTAAATGGCCAATTAATTTATCATATGGATTGGTATCGTTTAGAAAACGAAGCGGATGCTAGACAGGCAGGGGTTGAGGCAGCCTTGGAGGAAGCTGATTTATCCTTAGTAGAGTGGCCAGAAAAAGCGCCAAATTTGGTACCAGAAGACGCATTGGTATTGACGATAGAACTACTTGATCCAAACTACCGTAGAATTTATATTCATGATGGAAAATCGACAGTAGATTAGGCTTTTTCCTATTCTACGATCTATAGTATTTTTGTATCTTCATTAAAAATTTTCCTATGAGTGTTAACAAGCCACAGATTCATCCTTCCTTTTCCTACGAAACACAGGAGGAAGTGTTGGATATTCCTCATAGTGCAATGCCATTGTTAATTGGTATTCCAAAAGAAACCGCTTTTCAAGAAAATAGGGTTGGTTTAATTCCAGAAGCTGTCGGCGTTTTGGTTGCAAATGGACACCGTGTGATGGTAGAATCGGGGGCGGGATTAGGAAGTCGATACTCAGACAAAGATTATGCTGAAGCTGGCGCAGAAATTGTTTTTGAAAAAGCTGCAGTATACCAATGCCCGATTTTAATTAAGACAGCACCTCCAGTAGAGTCTGATCTGCCTTTTTTACAAATGCAACAAACAATCATTTCTCCATTACATCTTTCTGCAATTAAGCAAGAAGTATTGGTACAATTGATGGCAAAAAAAATTACTGCGCTATCAATAGATAATATTAAAGACGAAAATCAGAATTATCCCATATTGAGAAGTATGAATGAGATAGTTGGTAGTGCTGTGATGTTAATTGCTGGGCAGTATTTAAGTAATTTCAATCAAGGAAAGGGCGTATTACTAGGAGGAATTAGTGGCGTTCCACCCACTAAGGTGGTGGTAATTGGGGCAGATATTACGGGTGAGTTTGCTGTACGAAACGCATTGGCATTGGGTGCAAGTGTTAAAGTATTTGATAACAATGTTTCTAGATTACAAAGATTGCAAAACAATTTAGGACAACGTGTTTGGACTTCTGTCATTGAACCCAATATATTAGCAAAACAATTGAAGACTTGCGAAGTAGCAGTAGGTGCATTAAGGAATGAGATAGGACGAGCACCTATTGTGGTTACTGAAGAGATGGTGATGAATATGCGTCCAGGTAGTATCATTATTGATGTGGCGGTAGATAGAGGTGGTTGTTTTGAGACGACAGAATTGACCAATCATGAAAATCCAATTGTGATTAAACATGATGTGATCCATTATGGTGTTCCGAATATCCCTAGTGGTTTTGCAAGAACAGCGAGTCAAGCCATCAGCAATGTATTGATGCATTTGATGGTAGAAATAGGTGATCAAGGAGGCTTAGAGGAAATCATCTGGCACCATGTTCATTTACGAGAGGGAGTCTATTTATATAAAGGTGCCTTGACTGATTTTTATATTAGTCAAAAATGCAATCTTAAATACACTGATTTAAATTTATTGATTGCAAGTAGGAGTTAATTTGTTATTAGTTGGCCTAGTTTTTTTTAAAATCAGTTAAGGCAAGCTGTTGGTCACAAAATGAGTACTCTTGAATATCATTACTCGCTACAATGATTAATTTATGTAACGCATAATCTTGTATAAGCTGTTGATAGGTTTTAACTCCTTCTTTATCTAAATTACTACAGGGTTCGTCTAATAATAAAATTGGAGCTTGATCAAAAATAGCCAATGCCAATTTCAGCCTTTGTTTCATTCCGCTACTAAAATTTCTAATTTGTTTATCTGCTGCTTTATTGAGCCCGATTTTTGTTAATAGCTCAATGGGTGACAAAGTGGGTTGTATAGATTTAAATTGTTGATGAAAAGCAATTTGTTCCAATGCAGTTAATTCTTCTACCAGTTCTAAATAGGGTGCTACAATACTAATATGTTGGTAAATTTTTGAACTATCGATGGGTTGATTATTTGTATCTGACCAATTGATTTGCCCTTTTGTAAGGCCAATATACCCCGCAATGATTTGTAATAAAGTACTCTTGCCTGATCCATTGTTGCCAATCAATGCATAATGATGTCCAGTAGAAAAATTGAATTCAAGATTGGAAAATATCCATTCTTTATTGAATCTTTTTGCAGTTGCTGATAAATGAATTTGCATATTAATCTTCTTCTACAGCACCTTTGACAAAACGCTTGATAATACCTCTTCCACTGTCTCTTATAAACGTAACGATTTCATCGCGCTCATCAGTTGCGGGTAGCTCTTCTTCAATAAAGGCAAGGGCTTGTGTGGTGTTCATGCCTTTATTGAAAATATATCGATAGATATCTAAGATATGGTTGATCTTTTCTAAGTCAAATCCGCGTCTTTTAAGTCCAACACTATTCACTCCACCATAACTCAACGGATTGCGAACAGCTTTAATATAAGGAGGTACGTCTTTACTCACTAAACTACCTCCGGCGATATAGGAATGTTGACCTATTTGAACAAATTGATGTACCGCACTCACGCCAGCGATCCAAGCATAGTCACCCAAAGTAACGTGGCCAGCCACTTGAACACTATTACTTAATATACAGTGATTACCAATGATACAATCATGTGCAATATGGCTATAGGCCATAATCAAACAGTGGCTTCCTACTTTAGTCACCCAACGATCAGAAGTACCTCTATTGATGGTTACAAACTCTCTGATAGTGGTATGGTCACCAATTTCAACAGTTGTTTTTTCGCCATTGAATTTTAAATCTTGTGGATCGGCTCCAATCACTGCACCAGGAAAGATGCGACAATTTTTTCCAATAGTAGTGCCATTCATGATGGTGACATTACTACCAATCCAAGTGCCTTCTCCAATTGTAACATCACTATGAATCACCGTAAAAGGATCAATCTTTACATTGGATGCTACTTTTGCATTAGGGTCTATATAAGTAAATGGATGTGTCATAGGTATAATTTTATTCTGCTCTTTTTACAACTTGAGCAACAAGTTCCGCCTCTGTAGCCACTTTTCCATTCACATAGACAGTGCCACGCATTTCACAGATTCCTCTACGAATTGGAGACATCAATTCCAATTTAAGCAACATGGTATCACCTGGTTTAACCATTTGTTTAAATTTACAATTATTGATTTTTAAAAAATAAGTATCGTAAGTGCCTTTAGGCATTGCGTTAATACAAAGAATGCCACCAGTCTGTGCCAAAGCTTCTATTTGCAACACACCTGGCATTACTGGATTCCCTGGAAAGTGTCCAGGAAAAAACCACTCATTGAACGTCACATTTTTTACTCCAACTATACAAGAATCCGTTAAGTCAATAATCTTATCCACTAATAAAAACGGATGACGATGCGGTAAGGTCTTTTCAATTTGTTCTAAAGTATATACAGGGGTAGCGCTAGGATCATACACAGGTACATCTTTAACATGTTTGTTTTTCTTTATATACTGTTTGATTTTTTTAGCAAATTCTACATTGCTACTATGCCCAGGACGATTAGCAATAATTCTTGCTTTGATGGGGTAACCAATCAAAGCTAAGTCACCAACTACATCTAATAACTTGTGACGTGCAGGTTCGTTAGGAAATCTTAATTCCAGGTTATTTAAATAGCCTTCACTTTTTACTTCAATTTTTTCACGTTTGAAAACTTTAGCTAATCTGCCCATCTCTTCATTTGTCACTGGCTTATCAACTACCACAATGGCGTTGTTGATATCACCACCTTTTATTAAATCGTGTTCTAATAAGGTCTCTAATTCATGTAAAAAACAAAAGGTTCTACAAGGGGCAATTTCTGATTTGAAATCTTTAATCGTTTTAAGTGCAGCATGTTGTGTGCCTAAAACAGGACTGTTAAAATCGATCAAGGTCGTGATTTGATAATCTAATGCAGGTAAAGCAACCATTTCAACACGCTTGTCTTCGTCGTAATGGAAAATATTTTCGTCAATACTATACCAAGCTTTGGCTGCATCTTGTTCCAATACGCCTGTTTTTTCGATGGCCTCAATAAATGGGGTAGAACTGCCATCCATGATAGGAATTTCTGGTCCATTTAATTCTATTAATACATTGTCCACACCTAATCCAACTAAAGCGGCAAGGATGTGTTCCACAGTGCTTACTTTGGCATCTCCAATTTGAAGTGTAGTGCCTCTGCTCGTGTCTGTTACTAAATCACAATCTGCTTTAATAATAGGTTGATTAGGTAAATCTACCCTTTGGAATTGTATTCCAAATCCAGGATTAGCTGGGTGTAAAGTCATATCTACTAAAATACCTGTATGTAATCCAGTGCCACTAATGCTTAAACTATGACTAAGCGTATGTTGTTTATCAGGATTGAAATGTTGATCCATGTATAGAAATTTAGAATAGCTTCCTTAAAAGCTTGATTTTAAGCAAAAATACGGCCGAATTAGCCTTTTTGAGACAGTTTTTGCACTAATATTTCAAGTTCCCGTATTCTTTTATCCAAATCTGGAAGGTTTTTAACGTAAACTTGGCTTCTAAGACTTTGTTTTTGTTCTCCAGCAGGATTACCTGTGAGCGTGACATTAGGTGATTTAACTGATTTGGTGACACCACTTTGAGCAGCAATTTTAACCCCATCAGCTACTGAAATATGGCCAGCAAAACCAACTTGTCCACCTATCATGGCGTATTTGCCTATTTTGGTGCTGCCACTAATGCCTGTTTGAGCAGCAATGACTGTATTGGATCCAATTTCTGCATTATGTGCAATCTGTATTAAGTTGTCTAATTTAACTCCTTTTCGAATAATGGTTGATCCAATGGTGGCTCTATCAATTGTGGTATTGGCACCAATTTCAACATCATCTTCTATTACTACGTTTCCTAACTGAGGAACTTTTTGAAAACTGCCGTCTTCTTTTGGAGCAAATCCAAAACCATCGCTACCAATAATGGCTCCACTATGAATGGTGACGTTGTCTCCGATAACACAATCTGCATATATAACTACGCCAGGATGGAGTGTTACATGATTACCAATTTTTACATTTTCACCTATTACTACATTACTAAAAACTTTTACATGCTCTCCTAAAACTGCGCCTTCATTTATATAAGCGAAGGCTGCAATAAAATGATGCGCACCTATATTAGCGGTTGATGCAATATAAGAGGGGGATTGAATGCCCACTAAGTTTTGTGTCTTAAGGGCTTGGTATTTTGTAAGTAGGGTCGCGAATGCTGCGTAGGCATCAGGCACTCTAATTAAAGTAGCATTGATTTTTTGTTTGAGTATTTGCTTCTCATTAATTATAATGATGGATGCGGTAGTAGAATATAAAAATTCTTCATATTTGGGATTGGCTAAAAAAGATAGTTGGCCAGCAGTGGCTTCTTCAATTTTTCCGAAATTCTTAACTGTTACAGATGCGTCAC
>CAZBJP010000032.1:13903-16386 GCA_964492205.1 uncultured Sediminibacterium sp. | reverse complement strand
TTGATACGATGACCGTACATCGTGCGGTTAGCGTCTTCAAATTATTGGATATTAACCAACAGAAAGATATCATTAAAGAACTACCTGCAAGAAAAACAGCTAAGATCTTAAATGAATTACCTCCCGATGACCGTACTGACTTTTTAGAAGAATTGCCTAAAGCGGCTATCCGTGATTTAATTAAATTATTAGATCCAGAAGAGCGAAAAATCACTTTGTCCCTATTAGGTTATCCTGAAGATTCAGTAGGTCGTTTGATGACGCCCGATTATGTATATGTATATCCACATTATACCGTTGCACAGGTCTTAGACAATATCAGAAAATATGGCAAGAATTCTGAGACCATCGATGTAATCTATATCATTGACGAACTAGGATGTTTAGTTGATGATATTCGAATTAGAGATCTATTATTAGCTAAGCCAGACGATGTCGTTAAAGACATTATAGATGGAAGGTATGTTGCCTTGAATGTATATGATGACCAAGAACATGCAAGTCAAGTATTTAAAATGAATAACCGAGTGGCGATTCCAGTTGTGGATGACAATGATGTGTTATTGGGTATTGTCACTATTGATGATATCTTATGGGTTGCCAACGAAGAGTTCAGTGAGGATATGCAAAAAATGGGAGGTACAGAAGCATTAAACGAACCCTATTTAGATATTTCTATTTTTAAATTATTTAAGAAAAGAATCACCTGGTTGGTGGTATTATTTTTTGGTGAAATGTTAACTGCAACTGCATTAGGTTATTTTGAAGGGGAAATTGCAAAAGTGATAGTACTGACTACTTTCATTCCTTTAATTTTGTCAAGTGGTGGCAATACTGGTTCACAAGCATCTACACTTATTATTCAAGCCATGTCTGTAGGTGAAATTACCATTGCAGATTGGTGGAGAATTTTGAGAAGAGAAATGCTGAGTGGTTTATTATTAGGATTAGTCCTAGGTATCATCGGATTTTTTAGAGTCATGGTTTGGCATTATATATCACCAGGATTTTATGGTACACATTGGTTTTCAATCGCAAATACAATTGGATTGACTTTGTTGGGGGTGGTCATTTGGGGTACCATCACAGGTTCGATGTTACCCATTGTCTTGAAAAGATTAGGCGCTGACCCTGCAGTTTCCTCCGCTCCATTTGTGGCCACCTTGGTGGACGTAACTGCCATCCTTATTTATTTCGGTCTAGCATTTTTATTCTTGCAAGGAACCCTTCTTTAACAGCAGGCCACTCTTCTTTTATAATACTTAATACAATAGAATCTCTTCTTGTTCCATCACTAGTAGGAAGATGATTTCGAAGCACGCCTTCAATGGTACACCCTATTTTTTGCATGGCGGCAATGCTTCTTTTATTTCTATTGTCTGCACGAAACTCTACACGCTCCATTCCAACTTTTTCAAATACAAAACTTAAGAGTAAAAATTTACAGTGTTCATTCAATCCTGTTCCCCATGTACTTTCACTATACCATGTATACCCTAATTGAGTCGTTTTAAATTTAATTTGAAGGTCATATAATCTAGTACTGCCCACATAATTGTTTTGCAATTTATCAAATACAATAAATGGATAAGCAGTTTGCAAACTCCTTGCCTCAATCGCCGAAGCAATATATGCTTCCATATCTTGCGTTGTTTCGATAGGGGTCAATGCATATTTCCAAATTGATGGTTCTGCATTTACAAATGGCATTAATAAAACCGCATCTTTCTGCACCAAAGGACGCAATAACACGCGTTCGTTTTCTAAAATCAAGTCAACTGATGTATCAAAAACTAATGATGAATGCATGCATTAAATTATTAATGTTTATTTTCGCTTAAATTATTGAATAAAGTTCAAATCATCAAAATATGTGTGGAATTGTAGGTTATATTGGTCATAGAGAAGCATATCCTGTTGTTATTAAAGGATTAAAAAGATTAGAATACCGTGGTTATGATAGTACAGGAGTTGCGATCATTCAAGACGGGGCTTTACAAGTACATAAAAAGAAAGGGAAGGTGGCAGAACTTGAGGAATCAGTTGTAGGCAAAAATTTACACAGTCATATAGCCATTGGACATACCCGTTGGGCAACACACGGCGAACCATCAGATCGCAACGCACATCCACATTTATCCAATAACAGACGTTTAGCGATGTTGCATAATGGAATCATTGAAAACTATACCCAAATTAAAACTGAACTACTTTCAAAAGGCTATACTTTTAAAAGCGATACGGATACGGAAGTGTTATTGAATTTTATTCAAGACATCCAAGACAATAACAATAGTAATCTGGAAGAAGCGCTTCGTATTGCTCTAAAAAGAATTGTGGGTGCATATTGTATATTATTAATTGATCAAGAAGATCCTGAAACTATTATCGCAGCGCGTAAAGGAAGTCCTTTAGTCATTGGCATTGGTAAGGATGAACATTTTTTGGCAAGTGACGCCTCTCCTATCATTGAATACACCAAG
>CAZBJP010000032.1:0-13893 GCA_964492205.1 uncultured Sediminibacterium sp. | reverse complement strand
GAAAGACGAATTAATTTTGAAAAATCTAGGTAATGAAAAACAAACTCCTTTCATTCAAAAACTAGATATGGAATTAGCTGCAATTGAAAAAGGCGGCTATGACCATTTTATGTTAAAAGAAATTTTTGAGCAGCCTGCTACCATTTTTGATTGTTTAAGAGGCAGGTTATTACACGAGCAACAACAGATCATCATGGCGGGGGTTGACAATCATTTAGAAGCCTTAACCAAAGCTTCTAGGATTATGATTGTGGCATGCGGTACAAGCTGGCATGCTGGATTGGTAGCCGAATATATGATAGAAGAACTTTGTCGTATTCCAGTTGAGGTAGAATATGCTTCTGAATTCAGGTACCGTAATCCTGTCATTCATGCAGGTGATGTCATTATTGCCATCTCACAAAGTGGTGAAACTGCTGATACCTTAGTTGCATTAGAAAGTGCAAAAGAAAAAGGCGCATTTATATTTGGCGTTGTGAATGCAGTAGGAAGTAGCATAGCTCGTTTAAGTCATGCTGGTGCTTATACCCATGCAGGTCCTGAAATTGGTGTGGCTAGTACCAAAGCATTTACTGGACAGTTGGCTGTATTGACTATGATGGCATTGAAAATTGCCAAAGCAAAAGGAAGTATTAATGACGAACGCTATGTGCATTTATTGAATGAGTTAGCGTCAGTCCCTGAAAAAGTAAAAGAAATTCTAGCAGACACAACAAAAATTGAAGCGATTGCGACAAAATATAAAGATGCAAAAGATTTTCTTTACTTAGGAAGAGGTTACAATTTCCCCATTGCTTTAGAAGGTGCATTGAAATTAAAAGAGATTACCTATATCCATGCAGAAGGCTATCCTGCCGCAGAAATGAAACATGGACCAATTGCGTTAGTAGATGAAAACTTACCTGTGGTCTTTGTTGCAACAAAAGATTTGTATTACGAAAAGGTCGTGTCTAATATCCAAGAAATTAAAGCAAGAAAGGGACAGATCATTGCTGTTGCTTCATTGGGGGATACAGTTTTGCCAACCATGTCCGACAATGTGATGTTTGTGCCTGATATTGACGAAGTCATTGCACCTTTATTAAGTGTAATCCCATTGCAACTTCTGAGTTATTATGTGGGAGTCGCCAAAGGCATTGATGTTGACAAGCCAAGAAATTTAGCGAAGTCCGTTACGGTGGAATAGTAGGGATCCATTTTAAATGTCGTACCTTGCAGTCCATTATGAGTACGAATTTTAAAGATTTAGGCCTTATTGAGCCTATATTATTAGCCCTTTTTGAAGAAGGCTAAACCAACCCAACCCCAATTCAAGCACAGTCTATCCCTATTATATTGGAGGGAAAAGACCTACTTGGTTGTGCACAAACCGGTACTGGGAAAACCGCTGCATTTACCCTTCCTATCATCCAGTTAATGTTACAATTTAAACCTGCAGAAAAGCGAAAAAAAATTAGAACATTAATTGTTACTCCAACACGTGAATTGGCCATTCAAATTGCAGAGAGTTTTGAAGCTTATGGTAGACATACTCCATTAAATAGTACCGTTATCTTTGGCGGCGTGGGGCAAGGCCCTCAAGTTACAGCATTGAAAAATGGCGTAGATGTAGTCATTGCTACACCTGGTCGTTTATTGGATTTAATGAATCAAGGATACCTTAGTTTAAGAGACGTGGAGTTCTTCGTTTTGGATGAAGCCGACCGTATGCTTGACATGGGTTTTGTACACGATATAAAAAAAATATTAGCTGTATTACCTAAGAAAAGACAATCCTTGTTCTTTTCTGCAACAATGCCTCCAGAAATTGTAGCGTTAGCCAATGCAATATTAAATAAACCAAGTTCGGTAACCGTTACACCAGTTTCTTCAACGGTTGAGATCATTGATCAATCAGTTTATTTTGTGGACAAAGTAAATAAGAATGCTTTGTTGATGGAATTACTAAAAGATCAAAATATCAAAAACGTTTTAGTATTTACAAGAACTAAACATGGTGCTGATAAAGTAGTAAACTTATTAACAAAAAACAATATTTCTGCTGAAGCAATTCATGGAAATAAATCACAAAATGCAAGACAAAGGGCATTGAGTAATTTCAAAGATCAATCCACCCGTGTATTGGTTGCAACTGATATTGCAGCAAGAGGTATCGACGTCGATGAATTAGCACATGTGATTAACTTTGAGATTCCAAATATCCCAGAAACTTATGTGCACCGTATTGGTAGAACAGGAAGAGCCGGTGCGTCTGGTGCTGCCTATTCTTTCTGCGATTTTGAAGAAAAAGCATTTTTAAAAGATATTGAGAAATTAATTGGTAAGACAATACCAGTAATTGAAAGCCATCCTTACCCAATGCAGCAGTTTCACGCAAATAAAACCTCAAAAGACGCAGGCTGGGGTAAGCCTAAGAACACAAGAGGCAGAGCACCCCGTGAAGGAGGTCAAAACGGAGGCCAAAAAAGAAGATTTAGCAATTCAAAAACGAATAGGTAATATTATCTTTGAGATAAGTACTTAAATCGTTTTCTATGAAAAAAATGCTGGTTGGCTTTTTGTTCCTTATCTCTACCTCAATATTTGCCCAAGATCATCCTATTGTCAAAGCAGATCTTGTGAGCAGTGCAAAGCTAATGGACCTTCAATTTACAGATACTGAAATTGATTCCCTGTTCAATGACGTGATTGATAATATTGCGAACTACAAAGCAATGCATAAGTTATCATTGAACAACAGCACTCCTCTCAGTCTTTGGCATTCAGCGATACTTCCAGGAATGAAATTCAACAAAGTACAGAAACCAATTATTTGGGATGCAGTAACTTCTGTAAAATTACCTGAAGATAAAAACACACTTGCATTTTACACTGTCGAGCAATTAGCCTACCTAATAAAAAATAAAAAAATTAGCTCCCTTGCATTGACACAATTCTTTATAGATAGAATAAAAAAATTTGGCGATACTTTACAATGTGTCATAAGCTTGCAAGAAGAGCTTGCATTGGCTCAAGCAAAGCAGGCTGACGCAGAAATTGCTGCTGGAAAATATAAAGGTCAATTACACGGCATTCCTTATGGATTAAAAGATCTATTTGCTGTAAAAGGTACAAAAACAACTTGGGGCGCTGAACCCTATAAAAACCAAGAGATTCAAGAAGATGCGTTTGTATACCAAAAAATGAAAGCAGCAGGTGCAGTATTAGTGGCCAAATTTACATTAGGCGCACTAGCAATGGGTGATTATTGGTTTGGTGGTAGGACAAAAAATCCTTGGAATTTAAACTATGGCTCTTCTGGTTCCTCTGCTGGTTCAGCTTCCGCAACCGTTGCAGGTTTAGTTCCATTTGCAATAGGTACAGAAACATGGGGAAGCATCGTCTCTCCTTCCACCACTTGTGGAGCAACAGGACTTAGGCCTACCTTTGGAAGTATTAGCCGATCTGGTGCTATGGCATTGAGTTATAGTTTAGATAAAGTTGGACCAATCACACGTTCTGCAAATGACGCTGCCATTGTTTTTTATTACTTACATGGAACAGACGGGAAAGATGGCTCTGCAGTGGATATGCCCTTTAATTATGCACCAAAGACAAACCTTAAAACACTAAAAATTGCCTACGCAAAAAACTATTTTGATAAAATTAAAGATACCAGCCGATCTGAATTCGAAGTTTTAAAGCAATTTAAAAAAATGGGCGTTGAATTGATCCCCATCAACTTCCCTGACAGCGGTATCTATCAATTTAATATGATGGATGTCATTATTGGTGTTGAATGTGCAGCACAATTTGATGAGATGACTCGATTAGGTATTGATGATGTTTTAACAAGACAGACTAAGAATGACTGGCCAAATCAATTTAGAACTTCTAGGTTTACACCAGCAGTAGAATACATCAATGCACAAAGACATAGAACGATATTGATGCAAAAAGTAAATGAAATCATTGCTCAATATGACGCCATCATTTGTCCTTCAAGAGGAGGTGGCAATCAGTCAGCCATTACTAATTTAACAGGACATCCAGTTGTCTGTGTACCTACAGGACTAGATTCAAAATCAAAACTTCCGACTGGAATTAGCTTTGTAGGGAAACTCTTTGACGAAGCGACCATTTTAACCGTAGCACATCAATACCAAAAAGCAACTGAATGGGATGAAATTCACCCTGCAATGTTCAAATAATTCGTAAGAAAATGAATCAAATAAAAAAAATAGCGATAGATCAATTAGGTTATGGTTTTATAAAAGAATTACCAAAAGGTAAGGATGAATACTATCTACGCAACCAGCAAAACAGAAGTGGCATTCATTACCGCTCCTTAACAGCATTAGAGATAGAGATCTTAGTCCGTAATGGAAATACAAGTGACGATTGGACAAAACTTTTAGTATCAAATGCATTTAATCCTGAATTAGTGAAGAACTGTTCCTTTTTTGGTTTAGTTCGAATAGGTAATTTAGAAACAACCTGTCTATGTTTTAGCGATCTAACAGTCCCAGTTGGATTATATAATTCTACAATTATTAGCGCTGATTTTGGGAACAATGTGGCCATTCATAATGTCAACTACCTTTCCCATTACATTATTGGTGACGAGGTAATTATTAGTAATGTAAATGAATTAGTTACTACCAATCATGCAAAATTTGGTAATGGTATCCTAAAAAAAGGGGAATCCGAATCCGTGAGAATTTGGCTGGAACTATGTAATGAAAATACAGGCAGAAAAGTGCTTCCATTCAATGGCATGATCACAGCAGATGCTTATTTATGGACGAGGAACAGACATGACCAAGCTTTGCAAGAAAAATTTATTGAGCTAACAGAAAAACAGTTTGATAATAAGAGAGGCTATTACGGAAAAATTGGCAGTCGATCTGTAATTAAAAATTGTAGAATCATCAAAGACACTTGGATTGGTACAGATGCGTATTTAAAAGGTGCTAATAAAATCAAAAATGTAACCATTAATTCTAATGAAGTTGCTAAGTCACAGATTGGCGAAGGTTCAGAATTGGTCAATGGTATAGTTGGATTTGGGTGTAGAATATTCTATGGTATCAAGGCGGTTCGATTTATTATGTCTGATTATTCTCAACTAAAATATGGTGCAAGATTAATCAACTCATTCTTAGGCCCCAATGCCACAATTTCTTGTTGTGAAGTATTGAACTCCTTAATTTATCCTGCACACGAACAACACCACAATAATTCTTTCTTATGTGCCGCATTGGTCATGGGGCAAAGTAATATTGCTGCAGGAGCTACTTTAGGTTCTAACCACAATAGCCGTGGCGCTGATGGAGAAGTGATTATGGGTAGAGGCTTCTGGCCTGGATTGTGTGTTAGTATTAAGCACAACTCTATTTTCCCAAGTTTCACAATTTTAAATAAAGGCGATTACAACTATGAATTAAATATTCCAATCCCTTTTTCACTTATCAGTATCGACTATGTCAAAGACGAGTTAGTTGTCATGCCTGGTTATTGGTTTATGTATAATTTTTATGCATTAGCCCGTAATGCATGGAAATACCAAGACAGAGACAAAAGGAAAAATATTGATCAATTTTTCGAATATGACTATTTGGCGCCAGATAGTGTTAATGAATTGATTAAAGGAAGAATGATCATTGCAGTAGCCGTTGCGAAAGCACAATTGATCAAAGAGAAGAAATCAATCCAAATAGATGAAGATAAACTAGCTCTTTTAGGTTGTAAATTACTTACCACTAAAACAAAAAAAGAAATTGACCAATTAGATGTTTTTGTGGAGGGATTCGAAAATAGTAAACGTAAAACTAGATTAATAAAGTGCTATGAAGCATTTACCATTTTCGAAAAAATGATTTTCATGTATGGTATGGATCAATTGATCATTAGACTAACTCAAAATGGTTTAAAAAATTTACACACCAAAATTAAAGGGATTAAAACTTCAGGTGCAACATTAGAATGGATGAATATTGGCGGACAATTGATTCCCACAAAATCAGTACACAACTTACTCCAACAAATTAAAACAAATAAACTACATAGCTGGGACGAAGTGCACCAATTTTATCAACTAGAAACAGATAAATACTTAGCAAAAAAGAATGCGCATGCTTTGCATTGCCTTGAGTTTATACAAGGAGAAAGCATTAGCGGCCTAAGTGTTAAAAAGATGAATGCATGGATTGATCGATACCTAGAAATAAAAAAAGAAATTACTAATAAAATAAGAAGCTCAAGAGAAAAAGACTATACCAATCCATTTAGGAAAATGGTCTATGAAAATCAGGCAGAAATGGATGCAGTTGTTGGTGGACTAAATGACAATAGCTTTATTGAGCAACAAGAAAAAGAGTTGCAAAAATTAACCCAATTCATTGTTGAAATAAAGAAAGCATTAAAAACCAAATAGGTTCATTCCTATGCCAAGTTGCCATTGTGTAGTTTTCCATTTTTCTTGGTCTTGGGATTCATTTATGTTCTGTAAACCAATCACGTACCTGCCATAGACGAAAAATCCACCTAAATTCACTTTGGCTCCACCTACCAAAGAAAACTCTCCTTGTTTAAAGGCTAACTGAGCGTTTTCAATACCATCTTTCTTTTGGTCTAGTAATATACCATACTGTGGGCCAGCCTGTAGCAAAAGGCCTTGGAATGGTTTAATTTGCAACATCAGAGGCAATAATAAATAATTTAGATGATAGGTTTCTGGCTTCAATAAATTATCATTCAGAACATCACCAATAGATGGATTGGTAGCCAGTTTCGTTTGCGACAATAACACTTCAGGCACCAAACTAATTTTTTTTGTTAAGCCTAGTTGCATGGTTACTCCCCCATGGTAAGAGGCGGAATGCCTATCCACTGCTACTGAATTAACACTCGATAAGTTTTGGCCCACTTTAATTCCTAACCCAAATTTTTCTTGCGCGTGTGTATCTAATGAAAAGAATAGTATGATTAAAAAAAGGATCTTTTTCATAATAAATGAATTGAATAAATGTTGTTTCAAATGCAACATAGTAATTTAAAATTAAAGCTTGTTATCGCTAAATACAATTAAACTAATTCCAACAATGTAATTTCTGGCATAATACCCACTCTACCTGGATAACCTAAAAACCCAAATCCTCTATTGACATATAATTTTTGTTCACCCTTTTGATATAAACCAGCCCATTGTTTGTATACCCACTGAACAGGACTCCATTTAAAATAAGGATTTTCTAATCCAAATTGCATACCATGTGTGTGACCCGACAACATTAGATCTACTTGTGGATATTCCGAAATAACTTGAGCTTCCCAATGACTTGGATCATGACTCATTAAAATAATCACTTCCTTAGGATCCACTCCTGCCATGGCTTTATCCATTCGTCCATATTTAGGAAACCTAGCTTTTGCTCCCCAATTTTCAATGCCCACTAACTTAATTTGAGCACCTCCATGGTGTATGGTAACATGTTCGTTCATAAGTAATTTCCAGCCCATTGAAGCGTGCACTTCTTTCAAAGCAGCTAAATTATCCTCTTTTGCTTGCATCGTGGGCCATTGCACATAATCACCATAGTCATGATTTCCCAAAATACTAAATACACCTTTGGGTGCACTTAATTGACCAAAGACAGCTGTTAAAGGTGCCATTTCGATCGCTCTATCATTGACTAGATCTCCAGTAAATAAAATTAAATCTGCTTGTTGTTTTTGAATTAAATCTATTCCTTTTTGAACCGAATCGATTTCTTTTAAACTACCGCTGTGAATATCACTGATATGAATTATTTTAAAGCCCTTAAAAGCTTGAGGTAGGTTTTTGATAGCCAGTTTTTTATGCACTAACTGGTATTTATATTTATTGCCAAATCCATACAAAAGAGAAAAAAATAAAGTGGAAGACACACCTAATCCAAGCCAATTTAAAAATGCTGATCTTGGAATACCCTGTTCTGTATTCATAAATTTCGCCCCTGCTGTGGACGCCACCTGCCCCATGGTCCAAAATGTCCCCCTCCTCAAATCGTCCACCAAAAAGAAAAGGACCAAGGTAATTTGAGTTATCACCCAACCAATTCCAATGGAAAACACATATTGCCTAAAATAAGCATTGACTACAAAAGGAAATAATAAAAAAGATCCTAAACTTGCAATACAGAGAAACCAATAACCATAACTAACAGCTGTTCTTATACCTGAGCTTGCTCCATTTAACATGATTTTTAAGACATGAAAAATGTAAAAATCGATCAAAATCAAGATAGTGATAAGGACAAATACAAAAACAGGATTCTTCATAGTGGGGTTTAAGGTGTAAAATTAAGCTTAATGGGTGTTTTTATAACAGATATATTCCCAAATTGTTCCTATTTATGCCGTATTTTTGGACCAAATTAAGGAGTGTATTGATATGGCAAGAATTATAGGTATAGCAAATCAAAAAGGAGGCGTGGGTAAAACCACTTCGGCAATTAATATTGCGGCAAGCTTAGCAGTTTTGGAATACAGAACATTATTAATTGACGCTGATCCTCAAGCAAATAGTACTACTGGAGTTGGCTTTGATTTACACAATATCACTACTAGCCTATATGACGCAATGATCAATGGCACACCTTTGGCGGATGTAGTATTGAAAACGGAAATACCTCATCTAGACCTTGTCCCATCTCACATTGACCTAGTTGGTGCTGAAATTGAATTGGTTAATTTCCCAGACAGAGAAAATGTCTTAAAAAATTTATTGACTGATGTCAATGATCAATATGATTTCATCATCATTGACTGTTTGCCCTCACTAGGATTAATCACTGTGAATGCACTTGTGGCAGCAAATAGTGTGATTGTGCCTGTACAATGTGAATTTTTCGCATTAGAAGGTCTTGGCAAATTATTAAATACCATTAAAATTGTACAAAGTAGGTTAAATCCAGATTTACAAATAGAAGGTATATTAATGACCATGTATGATGGTCGATTAAGATTGAGTAACCAAGTAGTCAGTGAAGTGCGCAAACATTTTGATGAAATGGTTTTTTCAACCATTATCCATCGTAACACCAGACTGAGTGAAGCACCAAGTGTTGGCAAACCAGTAATATTGTATGATGCAGATAGTAAAGGCACTGTGAACTATTTGAATTTGGCAAAAGAAATTTTACAGAAAAATGGCATGACCAAAATGAGTAATGCCGAGAGAATAATTGATTAGCATTATGAGCAAGAGCACACCAAATAAAGATTTAATCGGTAAAGGGCTTCGTTCTTTACTACAAAATATGGATGCAGAATATAAAAATCCTGCTGGAAAGGTTCAACCTGCTGCCATTGAAAAGGCAGTTGCAACGAACAGAATTGCGCTAACAGAAATTATTATTAATCCAAAAAATCCTAGAAAAGATTTTGATGAAAAAGCATTACAAGAGTTAGCACATTCTTTAAAAATGCACGATTTGATTCAGCCAATTACTGTTGCAAAATTAACGAATGGTAAATACCAACTGATTGCTGGAGAAAGAAGATTCCGTGCCGCAAAAATTGCTGGGTTAAAAGATATCCCTGCCTATACAAGACTTGGCAATGATAAAGAGCTGTTAGAACTCGCCTTATTAGAGAACTTACAAAGGGTTGATTTAAATGAGATTGAAGTGGCTTTAAGCTACCAGAGAATGATGGACGAACTCAACTATACTCAAGAACAAGTAGCTGAGCGTATGGGGAAAGATCGTTCTACAGTCTCTAACTATATTCGATTATTGGAATTACCTCCTGCCATTCAAGCTGCAGTTCGAAACGGAAGTTTAAGTGTGAGTCTGGCAAAATTATTGATTGGCAAAGAAGTAGATAAACAACTATTCTTATTAAAAGAGATCATAGAAAAAGGCTTGACTGTGCGTCAAACAGAAGCTTTAATCAAACAAATGAATCCTATTGCTGGTTCCAAAAAAATAGCAATTGAATTAAACAAGCAACAACTCTCTCCCGTCTATCAGCGTTTGGAAAATAAATTAAAAGACCATTTTGGCACACAAGTTCAACTACAGCATCAGAAAAATGGATCTGGAAAAATCACCATTGGTTACAATGATTTAAATGCATTGAACAAGATCTTAGATGCAATGCAAGTAAGCATAAGTTAGATGAAGGGCATATATACCATATTGTTTTTGTTGTGCATGCAACAAACCTTGTGGGCACAGGATGGCACGATCAACAATTCTATACATTCGCCCAAAAAAGCGACCAATCGATCTGCAATTTTACCAGGACTCGGACAAGCTTACAATAAACAATATTGGAAAATCCCACTTGTCTATGGTATATTATCAGTACCCGTGGTGACCTATATCTATAATAACGATTTATACACAAAGACAAAATTTGCTTATGAAGCAAGGATCATGGAAGCAAATGGTGACAATTCAAACCTGAGCAAGATTGACCCAACCTTAAAAAATTTAAGTGCAGGATCATTGCAGAGTTACAGAAACGTATTCAGAAAAAATAGGGACTACTCCATCATGTGGTTTATACTTGCATGGGGTATCAATGTGGTTGACGCTTCGGTCTCTGGTCACTTAAAGGAATTTGATATTAGTAATAATTTAAGTGTAAAAATGGCCCCCATGCGCGCTGATGCTTATCAGCAAGCTGGTTTATCTTTACAGTTCAATTGGAAGTATACTAAATAAAGAAGTTAAAAAAATAAGGAATGAAAATTGCATTAATTGGATACGGTAAAATGGGCAAAGCAATAGAAGCAGTTGCCCTTCAAAAAGGACATCAAGTAGTGATGAAAATTGATGTGTCTAATGCCGCTGAGTTTACCCAAGCAAATGCAGATAATGCAGACGTTGCTATCGAATTTACTGGACCACATAGTGCGGTACAAAATATTCTTAAATGTATTGAATATGGGTTACCTGTAGTGAGTGGCTCTACAGGTTGGTTAAGTGAATGGTCAACTATTGAAACAGCCTGTAAAGAAAAAAATGGCACTTTGGTCTATTCAAGTAATTATAGTATTGGCGTGAATTTGTTTTTTGAAATCAATAAACAATTGGCAAAACTAATGGACCCTTATCCAGATTACAATGTATCAATGACAGAAATACACCATACAGAAAAAAAAGATGCACCAAGTGGAACCGCTATTTCTTTGGCAGAACAAATTTTAGAGAACTTAGGCAGAAAACATAAGTGGACAAACGACACTGCAAGTAATCCTAATGAAATCAGTATACGTTCTGAACGTATAGACCCTGCTCCAGGAACCCATACGGTATGCTATAGTTCAGCTATTGATACTATTGAAATAACTCATACAGCGCATACTAGACAAGGTTTTGCTGCAGGTGCGGTGATGGCAGCTGAATTTGCAGCCAATAGAAAAGGGGTTTTTAAAATGAAAGACGTTTTAGGATTATAATTAAAAGGTATGCTATCAAAAAAAACGCAATATGCTTTACAAGCACTCTCTTATATGGCAGAGCATGGTGGCATGGAGCCTATTTTAATCGCATCCATCGCAGAAGCCAAAAATATTCCAATAAAATTCTTAGAAACTATTTTATTAGAGCTAAAAAAAGCTGGGTTTCTTGAAAGCAAAAAAGGAAAAAATGGAGGCTACTATTTTGCCATTTCGCCACAAAAAATAAAACTATCTAGTATATTCAGAACAATTGAAGGTCCAATTGCGCTTCTTCCATGTGTAAGTTTGAATTTTTACGAAAAATGTGCTGATTGTAATGAAAAAAAATGTGGTATTAATAAAGTAATGGTTGAAGTTCGAGATAATACATTGGCAGTACTAGACAAGCGTACAGTTGCCGATCTTAGTTTGAAAAAAATAAAATAAATACTATGAAAAAGCTACTTATTATTCTAACCCTTTTTTTTGCTGTTAATGTGCACGCACAAAAATTAATTGGGGGTAAAAATATTATCAAAGGAAGTCTGACGAGCTTAGCATTAAAAAATTACCAATTGACTTACGAAAGAAGTCTGAATCATTTTATGTCCCTATCGGCAAGTTACCGTTATATGCCAAAAGGTAGTATTCCACTTCAATCTTTGGCTGAACAATACATTGATAATTCAGCAATTAATTTTGACCTATTTCAAATGGGCAATAATGCAACAACAGTTGAAGGCAGATTTTACTTAGGTTTAAAAAAAATGTCTGGATTCTACATCGCACCTTATGCTAGATTTGCCAACTTCGACTTATCTGTCCCATTAGAATATACATATACACCAGAAAATATTCCTGGATCTAACTTATCGTTATCTCCAATTACTAAAACAGCAGATTTAAGTGGAATAATTAAATCAAATAGTTATGGTGCTTATATCGGAATCCAAAAACAACTACTAACTAAATTGGTACTTGACATTTGGTTGATTGGAGGACATTATGGTAACTCTAATGGCAGCTTAAAATTTGTTGCACCAGAAAAATTACCTGCTCAGGCCATCACAGCACTTCAGTCCACATTAGATGATACCAACACAGATCCCTTTAAAATAGTATCAAAGGTAGATCAAAATGGTGCTATAGCAGACATGAAAGGCCCTTGGGCTGGAATTAGAGGGCTAGGCATTAGCTTAGGTTTACGCTTTTAAACCCATAATACATCGTTCATTTACTTTAACTTTGCCTACTCAAAATGCCCAATATGATTCCTAACTATTTACAAGATTTATTCAAAGGACAAACTTACGACCCAAATAATTTTTTCTTGATTGCAGGACCTTGTGTTGTGGAAGATGAGGCATTGGTAATGGAAATTGGTGAAAAAGTATCCTCCATATGTAAAAACTTAGGCATACCCTATGTATTTAAAGCAAGTTATAGAAAAGCAAATCGTACAAGCGCAAACTCCTTTACTGGCATTGGAGATGATACAGGAATGGAATTGATTAAAAAAGTAGGTGCAACATATAATGTGCCAACCACTTCCGATATTCATGCACATGAAGAAGCGGCAATTGCTGCTCAATACATTGATATTTTGCAGATCCCTGCATTCTTATGTCGTCAAACAGATTTGTTGGTTGCGGCGGCAGCTACAGGCAAAATTGTCAATGTAAAAAAAGGACAATTTTTAAGTGGTGCATCTATGAAATTTGCTGTAGATAAAATCAAATTAGCTGGCAACGACAAAGTCATGCTCACAGAAAGAGGTAACACTTTTGGTTACCAAGATTTAGTAGTTGATTATAGAAATATCCCTGCCATGGCAGAAAATAAAGTGCCAGTAATTATGGATTGTACGCATTCTTTACAACAGCCTAATCAAACTACAGGCATCACTGGTGGTAATCCAAGCTTAATTGAAACAATTGCAAAAGCAGCCATTGCAACAGGAGCAGATGGCTTATTTATTGAAACGCATCCTAATCCAGCTGTAGCAAAAAGTGATGGTGCCAATATGTTAAAACTGGAATTACTAGCACCCTTGTTAGAAAAATTAGTGCGCTTAAGAAAAGCAGTAATTTAAGGACAGGCAAAAATGATTTGTTTGTTGGGAATTTCTATAGCCCCTTCTAATACTTTAATGGATTGCGCTTCCCTAAAAGGATATAGTGCTTCATCCCTCTCCAGAAAGCTAAAACCATATAAATAATTACAGGTGAACCAAAAGTTAAAAAGGAGATATAAATAAACCACATTCTGATTTTGGAGCTTGCTATACCTAAACGCTCCCCAATAGCCGAACAGACGCCAAAAGCATGTAATTCTAGGAAATCTCTAAGTTTTTGCATTTTGATGATTTAAGCTGATTCAAATCTAGTTAAAAAATTGGAGATAAAGTGCAATTTTTGATCGTTGGGAGGGCCATTTTCGCTTACCTTTGCATCAGTTTTAACACCTAAAATTGATAACTA
>CAZBJP010000031.1:0-16414 GCA_964492205.1 uncultured Sediminibacterium sp. | reverse complement strand
ACAACGATCCAGTAAACGAAAGATCTGCTAAGTCTGATGCTTACAAAGTAGTTTATCCTATTCCTAACCAAGCGGTATCTTCAAACCCTAATTTGAAGCAAAACTTTGGTTACTAGGATCTCCTAAAATAGTTTACTATTATAGAAAAGGCCGTGGTTTACCACGGCCTTTTTGTTGCTGGGGAGGTTTTAAAAAATATAAACCTCCCTAGCAACAACTATTATGATTTTAGACCGTGGTTTACCACGGCCTTTTGTTTCCAGGAAGGTTTTTAAAAATATAAACCTCCCTAAAAACAACTATTATGATTTTAGGCCGTGGTTTACCACGGCCTTTTGTTTCCAGGAAGGTTTTTAAAAATATAAACCTCCCTAAAAACAACTATTATGATTTTAGGCCGTGGTTTACCACGGCCTTTTTGTATTTTTATGCCTTACCATACGAACTAGTTTTTATGCAAAAAATATATTTACTCCTTTTCATTCCTTTCATTATTTCGGCTTGTACAAAGTCAAAAGAGGCTCAACTTTTTGAACAAGTAGAAAATAGTGGCATTCAATTTACCAATACGGTGACGGATGAAAAAGATAATAATATCTTCAAATATCGTAATTTCTATAATGGTGGTGGTGTTGGTATTGGTGATATTAACAATGATGGATTGGCGGATGTATTTTTTACTGCCAATCAGGGAGCGAATAAATTATTCTTAAATAAAGGTGAATTTAAATTCGAAGACATTTCTGATAAAGCAGGTTTTGCCAAAAAAGAGCAATGGAGTACAGGTGTCACCATGGTGGACATCAACAATGACGGCTGGTTGGATATTTATGTGGCCAACGCGGGTCATATGATGCAAGAAGATTTGCGTAAAAATCAATTGTTTATCAATAACCATGATTTAACTTTTACAGATAGTGCAGAAGCTTATGGTTTAGCAAATGATGGTTATACTACGCATGCTTCTTTCTTTGACTATGATATGGATGGCGATTTAGATTGTTTTATGGTGAACAATAGTCCTATTCCTGTAAATACCTTGAACTACGCCAACGCTAGGGATATACGTGCAGAAGATTCAGACGTGGCTAATTTCTTAAAAGGTGGCGGTGATCATTTGTATAAAAATGAAAATGGAAAATTTAGAGAAGTTTCTGCGGAAGCAGGGATACATGGCACACTTATCAGTTTTGGATTGGGTGTGACAATTGGGGATGTGAATGGAGATGCATGGCCAGATGTGTATGTGTCCAATGATTTTTTTGAAAGAGATTATTTATACATAAATCAAAAAAATGGCAAGTTTAAAGATGAAATTGAATCTTATACTGAGCACAATAGTATTGCATCCATGGGAACGGATATGGCTGACGTAAATAATGATGGCTATCCAGACATATTCACTACTGAAATGTTGCCCGATGATGATTTTAGATTAAAGACTACAAGTTCCTTTGATAATATTGACATTTATCGATTGAAAGTTGCAAGTGGATTTTACCATCAGTTTATGCATAATGCCTTGCAGTTAAATAATAAAAATGGTAAGTATAAAGAAGTTGCAAGATTTTCTGGTGTAGAAGCTAGTGATTGGAGTTGGGGAGAAATGATCTTTGACGCAGACAATGACGGCTATAATGATATTTATGTAAGTAATGGAATTTATCGTGATTTAACTAACCAAGATTTTATAGATTTTTTTGCAAATACCATGATTCAAAAAATGGTATTGTCTGGAAAGAAAGACGAAATCAGTAGTATCATTGAAAAAATGAGTAGTCAGCCTATTCCAAATAAAATGTTTAAGAATAATGGCGATCTAACATTTAAAGATATGGGCAAAGCCTGGGGGCTTGATATTCCAAGTTTTTCTAATGGTGCTGCATATGGCGACTTAGACAATGATGGTGATTTGGATATGGTGGTCAATAATAATAACATGCCTAGTTTTGTTTTTAAAAATAAGAGTAGAGAAAAGAATAAGAATGGATACATTGGTTTTAAACTAAAAGGTTTGCCACAGAATGTAAATGCAGTTGGGGCAAAAATCAATGTGTTTGTACAAGGACAAATTTTAAGTAAAGAGGTCATTCCTGCAAGAGGATTCCAGTCATCGGTAGATTACAAACAAATATTTGGATTAGGACAATTTAAAAAAATTGATTCTGTTCAAGTCATTTGGCCTAACCTAACTCAAAGTATTTTAAGACTGCAAAAGCTAGACACTTTATACACCATTGAACAAGCTAAACAAGTTGTTAAGCCATTTATAGTAGTACAAGAAAAAATTGCACCTTTATTTGAGGAAGTAAAAGCAAATTTTGAAAAACATACCGAAGATGATCATGTAGACTTTTATGCTGAAAGAATTATTCCAAGAATTCTTTCACAAGAGGGACCGAAAGCGGCGAGTGCTGATATAAATGGAGATGGATTAGTAGATATATTCAT
The DNA here is from genome assembly GCA_964492205.1 of uncultured Sediminibacterium sp. Taxonomy (GTDB): domain Bacteria; phylum Bacteroidota; class Bacteroidia; order Chitinophagales; family Chitinophagaceae; genus Sediminibacterium. The sequence continues at coordinate 13,963 of CAZBJP010000031.1, read as the reverse complement.
CGGCGGCGCGAACAATAAAGGAAGTCAAATCTACCTTCAAACAAGCAATGGCGACTTTAAGCCAAAACCTCAACCAGCATTTACTGCATTTAAAAGTTATGAAGATGTGGCTGCGGTATTTTTTGATGCAGACAAAGACGGAGATATGGATTTGTTGGTTGGGTCAGGTGGAAATAATCGTTTGTCAACAAGCGGCGAGTTGAATCACCGATTGTTCTTGAATGATGGTAAAGCTAATTTCACACATAGCCCAGATGCCTTTCCGGTATTTGAATACAATACAGGCGTTATAGTGCCGTTGGATTATGATCTGGATGGAGATCTTGATGTATTTGTGGGTGCCCGAAATACGCCATTGAGATATGGAGTGACGCCAGCGAGTGCATTATATCAAAATAATGGAGCAGGTCAATTTAAAGATGTCACATCAACAGTGGCACCGGATTTTGCAAAATTAGGCATGGTGACGGCTGCTGTATGGAGTAAACTCACTAGTCAAAACAAGTCAAGCCTAGTGGTGGTTGGAGAATACATGTATCCAATCGTCTTTTCTTTTGAAAAAGGCAAAATGACTGAACAGTTGACTAATCTAAAGGATATGCACGGCTGGTGGCAAACCATCCATATAACTGATTTAGATGGAGATGGATTTCAAGATTTAATCATTGGGAATATGGGAGAGAATGGGTATTTAAAACCTAACCCATCTGCTCCTGTTAAGTTATGGATCAATGATTTTGATGGCAATGAAAGTCTTGATAAAATTTTAACTAGAACAATTGAAGGCAGAGATGTTCCTGTATTCTTAAAAGGAGAAATGCAAGAACAGATTCCGTTATTAAAAAAGGAAAACTTGAATTATGAAATTTATGCAAAAAAGTCTTTTCAAGAATTGTTTAAAAAAGAACTAATAGAAAAAGCAACCATGAAATTATATGACTATACTAGTTCAATTATAGCTTGGGGTAAAGGAAATGGTCAGTTTACTATTCAACGATTACCAAATGAAGTGCAATTCTCTTCTTTAAATGCGATAGTCAGCACTGATGTAAATGCAGATGGCAAGTTGGATGTTGTAATGGGTGGTAATCAATTTGGATTCCTTCCTCAGTTTGGTAGATTAGACGCTAATTATGGCTTGGTATTAATCAATAAAGGGAAAAGAGTACTGGAAGTAATGGAAGATAAGCAGTCAGGCTTGGCTATTACAGGACAAGTTAGAGATATGCTTTTGATTCAACAACCAACTCAACAAAGGATCTTATTTTTAAGAAACAATGAGTTGCCTGTATTCATGAAATTAAAATAAACTTATGTTGTTCAAATATACAAATAGCATGAAACAGACCATGTCAATCTTGGCATTAAGTGTGCTACTTTTTGCATGTAATAAGTCTTCAAAGGAAGCGCCTTTGTTTGAGGCTTTATCAGCAGCGCAAACTGGCATTCAGTTTGAAAATAAATTACATCCCAATGAGCAATTTAATATGTTTCATTATATGTATTATTATAATGGAGCTGGGGTAGCTACTGGAGATTTTAATAATGACGGAAAGGCGGATATCTTTTTTGCTTCTAATGAAGGGGACAATCAATTGTATTTAAATAAAGGCCAATTGAAATTTGAAGAAGTAAGTAAACAGGCACAGATTCCACAGGATAGTGCTTGGAATACAGGCGTGTCGGTGGTGGATATAAATAATGACGGATTGTTAGACATTTATATTTGTAGGTTAGGAAATTTTGAAAAATTTATTTCAAAAAATCAGTTATTGATTTGTCAGTCTATTGAAAATGGTATTCCAAAATATAAAGAGGCTGCTGCTGAATATGGCTTAGATTTTTCAGGCTTTAGTACACAAGCAAGTTTCTTTGACTATGATCAGGACGGAGACTTGGATGTATTCTTATTAAATCATTCGGTGCATCAGAATGGAACATTTGCTCCTAGAGCGAGTTTTATGGGTACATTTGATCCATTGTCCGGAGATCGTATTTTCGCCAATAATAACGGCCATTTTGAAGATGTAACCAAGGCATCCAAAATCAATAGTACAGCTATTAGTTACGGACTTGGTGTGGTGATGAGCGATATTAATTTAGACGGCTGGGTAGATATTTATGCTGGTAATGATTTTCATGAAAATGATTACCTATATATCAATCAAAAAGATGGCAGTTTTAAAGATGAGCAAAAAGAAAGGCTCATGCATACTAGTCAATACTCTATGGGAGTAGACGTGGCTGATTTGAATAATGACGGATTCCCTGAAATTGTTTCTATGGATATGCTGCCTAAAGATCCATATATTTTAAAAAGATCTTTAGGAGAAGATGATTATGATATTTATCAATATAAAATTTCTGTTGGCTATGATTATCAATTTACCCGAAACAATTTACAATGGAATCGTCGTAATGGCAAGTTTAGTGAAGTTGGCATGTATGCGGGCATGTTTGCAACGGATTGGTCATGGGCAACCTTACTGATGGATTTTGACAACGATGGATTCAAAGATATTTTTGTAGCAAATGGCATTCCTAAAAGAATGAATGATATGGATTATGTGAATTATGTATCCAATCAAGAGATTCAAGAAAAAATTAGGGACAATAAGATGGGCGAAAAGGATATGGCACTAATTGATCGTTTCCCAGAAATCAAAATACCAAATCAGTTTTTTTTGAATAAAAAGAATTTATCTTTCGACGATAAAGAGAAAGCGATTGTCAACAATCCATCCTCTTATTCAAATGGTGCAGCTTATGCAGATTTTGACAATGATGGGGATCTAGATTTAGTTGTCAATAACGTGAATGACAAGTCTTTTATTTATGAGAATAAAACTAATAATGATAGTACTGCACATTCCGTTTCGGTGACATTAAAAGGTGCCGATAAAAACATCAATGCGGTAGGTGCCAAATTAGTTTTGTTTACACCTGGTGAAATTAGAACTTATGAGAAATTCCCTGTAAAGGGATTCTTGTCTAGTATGGAGATACCCTTATCCATTGGATTAAAAAATACAAAAATTGATTCTGCATTTTTAATTTGGCCAGACAATAGTTTCCAAAGTATTCAACCCAATGAATTCAAGAAAAAACAATTGGTATATAATTATCAAATTGGATTGCCAAAGTTTAATTATGATTTAATTAATCAACATTGGCCGCAACAAACTAAGCAAGCAATAGACTTAACAGCTAGTTCTGGTATTCGTTTTAGGCACCAAGAAAATATTTTTCAAGAATTTAATAGAGAGCAATTAATTCCTCAGATGAACTCTACGGAAGGTCCTGCCTTAGCAGTAGGGGACATCAACAAAGATGGATTAGAAGATATTTTTATTGGCGGCGCAAGAGGTTTTAGTGCAGCCTTATACTTACAACAAACCAATGGCAAGTTTACCCTATCAAAACAAGAAGCTTTTCGTTTAGATAGCAATTATGAAGATGTTTGTGCAGTATTGGCTGATGTGAATAAAGATGGACTTCAAGATATTATTGTTGGTTCAGGTGGAAACGAATATTTTGGTAAAGATAAACATATGATGCCCAGGGTCTATTTAAATAGTACTAATGGGCAGTTTAATGTGCTACAAAATGCCATCCCTATTTACAACCAAAGTTCGGCCATTATTGCTCGTGACTTTAATCAAGATGGCGCAATTGACCTTTTGATCACAAGCAGGGTCACTGCGATGGATTATGGGGCACCAACAGATTCTTATTTACTATACAATACAGGAGATGGGCATTTTAAAAACGTAACGACAACGCTGGCGCCAGATTTAATAGGGATAGGTTTCATTACAAGTGCAACAGAAATGGATGTCAATAAGGATGGTCAAATGGAGCTTCTTTTGACCCATCAATGGGGCGGAATTGATGTCTTCTACCCATCTACAAAAAAATGGAAGAAGGCAATTGCTACCAATTTGCCAGGATGGTGGAATTTTACCTTACCAATAGATGTAGATGCTGATGGAGATATGGATTTTATCGCAGGTAATTTGGGTTTGAATACAAGATTGAAAGCGAATGAAAAAGAACCTATTACCATGTATTATAATGACTTTGATGACAATGGTAAATTTGAACAAATTATCACCTTTTATCTACAGGGGAAGGAGATTCCTTTTGCTAATAAAGATGAGATTCAAAGACAGATACCTAAGATTAAAAAATCATTCTTGTATGCAGAAGATTTTGCAAAGGCAAACTTGTATGATATTTTTACTAGAGAAAAATTAAAGTCATCTAAAGTAAATTATGCCTATCATTTTGCCAATACTTTATTTATTAATAATGGCATGGGTCAGTTCACCGCCAAAGTATTACCTTGGGAAGCACAAATCTCTGCCTATAAAACAGCCATTAAAGTAGACGTAAATGGAGATCGTTTACCAGACGTATTAATGATGGGGAACTTCTATGATAACAATGTGCAAATGGGCAGGTATGATGCTGACTATGGCACGATACTGATCAACACTGGAAAACAAGACTTCATTGCTGAATCAATGAATGGTTTAAGCGTCAAAGGTCAAGTGAGGCGAATAGCATCATTACAATTGAATAAGCAACAAGCTTATGTATTGGCCATGAACTCAGATAGCCTAAGAGTAATTGGATTTAAATAAGACAAAGCAAACTAAAAAATTGGGTAATTGATAGTAGAAGTCCAATTGTTAGGATTTTTTTCCAACAATCTGTTGGTATTATAAATAATAAACGGGATCGCTGGAGATGATTTTTGTTTATCATTGATAAAATGCTTAGTGGCCTCAAAAGCTTCATTGACTTTGGATTGATCTCCTTTTACTTTGACAGAGAGTAAATTACCTAATACCATTTTTTTAATTGTAAAACCTGCTTTTACTGGTATATCTCTTTCAATTGGTATGGCCACTTGAGTATACACTTCATTTTCATCCATTCTTGTAATGTTGACCATAGGAGCGCCTTTGGCTTTGCCATTTTGGTCATTAATTTGTTGCTCTAAAAGTGCGACCATCTGATAGATTTGAACAAGAGATGGGGTGTCATTAAGTGTTTGATCTATAGCAATTAAGCTAGAATCTTTCACCCGTGTTTCTACAATATCGAAGCCATAAATTTTTTTACTATCATTATAATAGTTGCCTGCAGCAGACAATACTCGCTTCAATTTATTTTCTATTTTTTTTGCAAAAATATAATATTGTATCCTTGCGACGGGTGACCATTGCTTATTGTCCATGGTGGTTTCAAAGCTAATAAGGGCAGTTTGCTTTTCCCTAGCCATCACTGAGAATACAATTGGCACTTGAATGCCATCTTGATTTAACGCTGTTTGAATAGTAGCCACCAAGCTGCCTTTTACTTTCAATACAATATCTTCAGGCAACCATTCCTGCCATTTATCAGTCTGCATGATACCCCTGTTTACACTTGTTACTGGTTGATAGACTATTTGATTGCCTTTAATTATGATTAGATTAGGGATCCATATATAAATTATACCAAGGCTCAACACTATGATTGCCATGGAATACAACATCATTTTTCGCATAAATTCACTTTATTTGGAAGTCAAAATTACAGATTATAAATTGGACATTTTTCAAATAAAAGTTATAATTTAGGCTATTGAAAAAAATAGGCGCCATATTATTTCTGGGTATTTTGCTCTTTAACGGTTTCGGATACCGGTTGGTATCGAATTATTTTGACCAAAAAGCAGCTGACCAATTGGTTGAATTAATTGAAGTCAATGATTATGACGAAGCGTATTTGGTAACGATTAAGACGCCAATTAATTTGCCTTATTATGCCAATAATCCTCAATTTGAGCGAGTGGATGGGGAGATTGTTATTAAGGGAATTGTATATCAATATGTACAAAGAAGAATTTACAACGACAGCCTTGAATTAAAAGTGATACCTAACCAAGACCGTTTGCACATTAAAAATGCAAGAGAAGATTTTTATAAATTAGCACAAGATCTTTCCAATACAGGCACAGAAAAAAAATCGATGCCTTTTGGTAAGTCAATGGCAAAGTTCTTAAGCTTTGATTACATAGAACAAAACAATAGCTGGCATTTAGCTCCAGCAAATTTGGCGAATGTAACGACTGGTTATCGTTACAAGGCGCGTTTAATAAGCAATTATTTAACGATCCAAGGACCTCCTCCTAAAACGATTGCGTAAAGATTGCTTCTTGCAATAAGGTTTTGCGTCTGCAAGACTATCATAATTCGTATGCATGCTTATTTTAGCCATGTCATTCTCTTATTTTACTTTCAATTGATATTAATGAATAAATTATTCGCAATATTGCTATATGCAATATCCTTGGTGGCGTGTAACCAATCTAATGAGTATAAAAAAATTACTAGCAATCCAGATTTGTACGCCTATACAGTACATGAATTAAATCAAGTAGTCATGGGTAATAATTTTAGTCCAATTGTGGCTTCTAGAAATTATGCTTATGCAGCTATTGCTGGTTATGAAGTCATAGCGGCAGGATCGCCAGCTGAATACCAAAGTTTAGCAGGTCAATTAAAAGGGTTAACAAGTTTACCTGAGCCAAAAGACACAGTCAACATTGATTTTCCTTATGCTGCATTAGTAGCTTTTTCCACTGTTGGCCAGGCAGTCACTTTTCCAGAAGGAAGTATGCAAGATTATACTGATAGTTTAAGAAAACTAGTGAAACAAAATGGGATGTCAGGCAAAATGATTGAAGCATCTGAGGCATTTGCAAAGGAAGTGAGTGGAGCCATTATTGCATGGAGCAAAAAAGATAATTATGCTCAAACAAGAAGTGCTGAAAGGTATACTGTAAAAGACTCCCCAGGTCGTTGGGTTCCTACGCCTCCTATGTATGCTTCTGCTGCTGAACCTCATTGGGCTGAAATTAGAACCATGGCAATTGATAGTGCAAGTCAGTTTAGACCTTCACCTCCACCAGCCTTTAATGTAAGGGATAAAAATAGTGAATACTATAAACATTTGATGATGGTGAAAAATGCAGGAGACAGTTTAACTGAGGAGCAAAAGCACATTGCTAATTTTTGGGATGACAATCCATTTAAGGTGAATGTGACTGGCCATGCTATGTTTAGCACCAAAAAGTTTTCGCCTCCAGGACATTGGATGAGTATTGTAGGTATCGCCAATAAAACAGCAAAAAAAGATTTTAATACTGCAGTTTATGCGTATGCAAAAACAGCTATTGCTTTATTTGACGCATTCATTCATACATGGGATGCAAAATATACTTATAAAACAGTGCGTCCAGAAACGGTAATCAATAAATACATTGATCCAAACTGGCGACCACTTTTACAAACGCCTGCATTTCCAGAATATACCTGTGGACACTCTACAATTTCTTCTGCAGCAGCAGAGGCTTTAACAAGTGTTTATGGTGATAATTTTGCTTACACAGATTCTACAGAATTAGAATTTGGTATTGAAAACAGGAGCTTTAAGTCATTTAGACATGCAGCGGATGAAAACAACTGGGCACGTTTTTATGGTGGCATTCATTTTCATAATTCTTGTATCACAAGCACCGAAAAGGGGCAGGCACTTGGAAACTATATTGTTTCTAAATTAAAAATGAAAAAGTAGCACTTAATTCATCGAATTAGAAAGTAGTATCCTTTTAATGTGATACTAAAACTGTGTTTTGTAGTTTATGCCACACATATCTACAGAGCCATACAGTGATGTATTGCTTTTAATCAAACAAAACAAACTCATGAAAAAATCAATCTTCATATTGGCACTAGTATGCCTTTGCTTTATCAATCAGTCCCACGCACAAGGTTGCGTTGCTATCAGAACTGTAGGTGGATTATGTACGATGGAACATGCAGGAGTGCATCAAGAAGATAGTACTAAATGGACATTTAATATGAATTACAGGTATTTTAAATCTTACAAACATTTTAATGGCACAGACGAACAAAAGTATAGAGTAGCTGAAGGTTCAGAAGTCATCAACTATAGTAGTGTAATTGATTTTGCTTTAACAAGAATTATCAATCAAAAATGGATGGTTGGCGTAAGCGTTCCATTGGTCAATTATGATCGAACGTCAAAATATGAACACTTGGGCAATTCAAGTCCTTATCGTTTTGCTACATCAGCAAGAGGCTTAGGAGATATACGCCTTTCTGCTTATAGATGGTTGATCGCACCTAGCGTAAGTAAAAAAGGAAATCTAATGGCAGGGTTGGGTGTTAAATTACCTACAGGGAATTTTAAGGTACAGGATGAATTCCATTACCAGGCAAATGCAACAAGACTTGGGTATGTTGATCAGTCTATTCAACCAGGTGATGGAGGGTTGGGGGTGACAGTTGAGTTAAATGGATTTAGACAAATTAATGCTGCATGGAGTGTCTATGCGAATGCCTTTTATTTATTGAATCCAAGAGACAACAATGGTGTAAGTACTGCAAGAGGTGGAACACCCACTGCAACTGCAATCAAATACACTTCCAATGTGATGAGTGTGGCAGATCAGTATATGCTTAGATCAGGTTTAAACTATAATCATCAAGCTTGGGCTTATTCATTAGGACTAAGATTCGAGTGTATTCCAACATATGACTTGATTGGTAAAAGCACGGGTTTTAGAAGACCTGGGAATATTTTATCAGCTGAACCAGGTATGACTTATATGTATAAGAGATATAATTTTTTTCTGTATGCACCTGTAGCATTAAGACGTGAACGACCTCAAAGTTATGCGGATATTTTAAGGACTAATGATACTGGTATTTTTGCTAGGGGAGATGCTGCATTTGCAGATTATAGTATCAATGTAGGTATGAGCTATAAATTTTAATTTCACTAGAGCAAAAAAAGGCCAATCAAATAAATGATTGGCCTTTTTGTATCATAGAGTCAAGCTTAATCAACCATTTCTAAAATAGCAAATCGATAACCTCCTAATACAAAATATTCATTGTCATGACCAACTGTATGTGTTATACCAGTCCAATGATCCAATAATTTAATTGGTTTTTGCCCGTGTTCTTTAAAGGCGAACCAAGTAACAAAAGAGTCTGTGGCTTTGTAGTTAAACAAGCAGAATAATTTTTTGTCTTCAAAGGATCGAATCAAACCAGCTACATGAATATTATGTGGTGTCATCCAAGTCACATTTTTCATATCGCTACAAATGGGCAAGGCCTTTCTAATTTGAATTAGTTGTTTAGTTTCATTAAAAATTCGATGCTCCATACTGCCTTGCTGGTGACGTTGCTCATTTTTCTTCCAGTCAATGATGGGGCGATGCATCCATCTATTGTCATAGCTTTTACCCGTATCATTTAAATAACTATAATCATTTGTATAAGCCATTTCATCCCCATAATACAACATTGGAATGCCGCCCATAAACATGGAATGCGCTTGCATTAAAATAATTTTTCTTAAAGCATTTTCAATTTCTCCTGCATTATTCCATTCCTTAGCTTTTTCTAATCCACAAAGAGAGGCAAGCGATCCACTTATACGTGCATCATTTGTTTTTGGATTGACAGAAAATAAAGCACCAGCAGCAACAGATCCATCGTGATTACCAGAAAAATAATTTTTTAAATAAGTTCGATGGTGGTATGGATTAAATCCTACACGTGCAATCATTTCGTCGTCATAACCTAGTCCAATATCATCATGACATCTGGTATATGAGATCCAAGTGCAGCCAAAAGGTTTTTGTAAAATGTCATGTTGTGCGGTCAACATAATTCTTGTATCACCAGTTGCTAGTGCATCCCATTGTAATGCCATTTGGGTTGCATTGTAGGCTACATCACATTCATTTGCTGTATAGTCATCTGTTCCAAAGTATTTGATGATCTCTTTTGGTGCAACAATAGCTTCGCCTAATAAAGCCATACCAGGACTTGTTACTTGTGTACATTGCTTAATCAATCTAAGTAAGGTATGTGCTTTGGGTAAATTTTGACAAGTCGTGCCTAGTTCTTTCCATATAAATGCAGGCGCATCAATACGTAAAATATCTACACCAAGATTGGCATAAAATAAAATAGTATCCATCATGGCTACCAATACTGCAGGATTGCTATAATTTAAATCCCATTGGTAATGGTGAAACACTGTCATTACCCATTTGTCGCATTCAGGTACATAGGAAAAACTTCCAGGCGAAGATTCGGGAAAAATTTCTGGCATGGTTTGATCTAATTGATCTGGAATCCCACGATCATTGTAGAAGTAAAAAAAATCTTGGTAATAGGGGTCGCCTGCTTTCGCTTTCTGTGCCCATTCGTGATGGTAGGAAGTATGGTTCAATACTATATCCAACATTAAAAACATGTCAGAAGTATTCATATCAGCAATTAAATTTTGGAGATCTTTTATGCTACCAAATCTACTTGCTACTTTCCTGAAATCTGATACAGCATAACCACCATCACTCTCACCTTCTGGACTTTCAAAAATTGGCATCAAGTGTAAAAAGTTTACACCCAATTCTTTAAAGTAATCTAATCTTTTTTGTAATCCTTGTAGGTCTTCACTAAAACGATCTACATACAAACTCATCCCTGTAATTTCGTTGCTTAAAAACCAATGACCTTGTTTGGTTTTTAAGCTATCTTTTTTTAATAACACCGGAGATCGATCTTTGTATTGTTGGATGAGTGTGCACAATAGTGCTTCAAATTGTTCATTTCTTCTTGGATGCCAAGCATAGACTTCGTCAAATAAATTTTCGATGACATCTAAATGTGCAAAGAATCTATGGCTAAAGTCTTTATCCTTTTTTTTAGCGTCTATATTATATTTTGCTAATAAGTCAGTTCCAAATTGGTGTAATGGGGTCAGGTTCACAGTGCGCTTGCAATTTAAGAATTGAAAATAGTATTGTTTAAATGTTTGAATGCCTCCATGGCACCCATGTATTCGCAGGTTCTTGCACCTGCTTTATTGGCATTGGTGATGATTGTACGCCATGTTTCAATAGACATGTTTGTTATATCTGTTGGTTTCGTGCCCAATAGTTGGTATAAAACAGCTCCTACAAAAGCATCACCTGCTCCTGTTGCATCAACGGGCGTTATGGGAATACTGCTAATCATTTCTGTACCGTATTTGGTTGCTAATAGTGTCCCTTCTTTGCCTAAAGTAATAGCAAATACTGCATTGGTCTTTGCGCGTAAAGCATCAGTTGCCTCCTGCACAGTATCAAGGCCTGTAATCAACATTGCTTCTTCGTCACTTAATTTAAAAAAATCACATGATTGAATAAAATGCCAAGATTGTGTTACAAAACTGCTCGTATTATTTGGAAATAATAAATGTCTATAGTTTGGATCAAAACTAATTAAAGCACCTGCAGCTTTTGCTTTATCCAATAGATTGATATAGGTAGCTTGTAAAGGGCCAGGCAGGAATCCAGTGGCTGAACCAAAATGTACGATGCCGTATTCGCTTAAATCCAAATTCGATAAATCTGAAATGGAGAGTTGTCCATCTGCACCTCTGTTGAAATAAAAATCGCGTTCTCCATCTTCCATCAGTGAAACAAACGCAAATGTCGTAAATGAGTTTGGGTCTTGAATAACCCATTTTGTAGACACGCCCATTTCATTAAGTAAATCAATCAAGTGTTGTCCAAATGGATCCTTGCCTACTTTTGCTGCCATGTCAACTTTCCCTCCAAGTGCTGCAATCGCTGCTGCTACATTCGCTGGCGCACCACCTGCTTTCTTTAAAAAATTTTGACCATCCGCCAAACGACTTCCTCTGTCTGTACAAATCATGTCAATCAATGCCTCTCCAATACACAAAACTTTCATGTTAAATTAATTTAAATCAATGCTTTTGTTAATGTCCACCGCCCATTTGTATAGGAGCGTTTGTATTTTCTTTACTGCCTGAACTTTTAATAAGCAAAGTTGCTACTGCTGCAATTAATAAAAAAACGCCTGCAAAGCTTATCGCTTTGCCTGGGTCATTGTTTAGAAAATGTTTTAATACATAGCCAAAGCTCAAATTTTGAATCAGCATTGGAATAACGATCATCATATTGATAATGCCCATGTACACGCCATATCTTTCTTTCGGTATTTTATCTACGACTAACAAATAAGGAATACCCATCATGCTTGCCCATGCAATACCAAAGCCTGCCATAGGAATAAATAATAAATTTTTATCGGTGATATGAGGGAAGATTAAAAGTCCAACCGCAGCCATGATCAAACAGATGACATGGATCATTTTAGGACTTATTTTTTTAGCCAACCAAAGTAAAAAGAAAGCACTTGCAAAAGTGACAATATTGTACCATCCATTTACTAGCCCCGACCAGCCAACAGCTTCGTCATAAGCTGGATTGTTTTGATAGACCGTGGTGTTCCAAACAGATTTAGCGATACTCTTAGAAGCGTTTTGCCAGTAACAAAAAAGCGCATACCATTGAAACAAGTACACCAATGCTAATTGCCACATTACTTTTGGCATATCGCCAATGGCAGCACCAATTTCTTTGAAGGGGGTCAATACATTTATTTTTTCGGCTTTTAAAATCCTTAACTCTTCCTCTGTTGGGGGGATCTCTGGCGTCTTGTAAACTGACCAGCCAACTGTTGCAATAGAGCAAATACTTCCTAGGAAGAATGAGGCGTATACCCAATAAGGTAAACTACCGTAGGTGCCTGGAATATTTTTTTGAAAAACAAATAAAGAGATGTTTGCTAAAGTAATACCTAGTCCAGTGAAAAAACTTTGTGTTAAAAATCCCGCTGCATGTTGTTTGCCAGGTAATTTATCAGCAATAAAAGCACGATAAGGTTCCATAGCTGTATTGTTCGCAGCATCCAAGACCCATAATAAGCCAACAGCCATCCACAAAGCGCTACTGAATGGATAAAGGAATAAACAGATACTACATAATAAAGCCCCAATTAAGAAGTAAGGTTTACGTCTGCCAAATCTCGGTGACCAAGTTTTATCACTCATGGCCCCTATAATAGGTTGTATGAGTAAGCCAGTCATAGGGCCAGCAAGGTTTAGCATGGGGATTTGGTCGGGACTTGCACCTAACATATCATAAATGGGGTTCACAGCGGATTGTTGCAATCCAAAGCTGTACTGAATTCCTAAGAAACCAACATTCATGTTGATGATTTGCGAAAAGCGCAAATGGGGTTTAATAGACATAGGATGGTGTTTAAGCAATGCGTTCACTAAATATAGTGATTTTGTCATTTTTCACATGAAGTGTAGCACCTTAATTAGACATTTTAAGGCTATTTTTTTTAGTGCAAACCTTTGCGCTTTGTATCTTTGCGATCAACCTCTACTTTTGCCAATGTCAATTCCCATACAATACCAAAAATCCCACGTGATTCAAGGTCTTAGGTACCACTTTATTAAACAATCCGAAATCAAGGGTTTAATGTTATTTGTCAATGCCTATGCGATTGTTACTGCGGCACTATTGTTTTATAAAAAAATCAGACCTGAGCTTTTTTTATTAGGTTCATTCTTGTGGATTGTATTAATGGTATTCTTCTGGTATCTCTTGCCATGGCTGTTCTATAGAAGAACACAGATGTTCAAGCAAGATTGGACTTTTAATTTTAATGCAAGTGGTGCCAGTTTGGTATCAGAAAACGGCAGGGCAGATTGGACCTGGAACGAAGTGACCCGATTTTTTGAAAGCCCAATGTTTTTTCATTTCTATTTTGCACCAAAATCCTTTTTTATCCTACCCAAGGAGCATTTTAGCTTTGATGACCAACAAATAATCAGGGGTTATTTTAAAAATAATTAGCAATTGTTAGCATTTTAAGCCAATTTCAGCCTTTATAGGGCTAAAAAAAGCAGTTCTTACAAATGATTATAAATTGTGAAAACAAAAAAACAAATAAACTATTGGTATTTTAACAAAAAGTATATTTTTGCCGCGTAAACAAAA
>CAZBJP010000030.1:14168-17575 GCA_964492205.1 uncultured Sediminibacterium sp. | reverse complement strand
TTGGCAGTAACAATGACATCCTCTAACTGATTGGCGGTTTTAATGATTTCAATACTGTCTTTTTTTTGTCCAAAGACTAAGGAAATGGTGGCTAAAAGGCACACCGAGAGCGTGATTAATTTTTTGCTCATTGTTTTGTTTTTTGAGTGAACAATGAGCTTCCTGGAAGAAGAGAACCATAATTAATTGCAACTGAAATTTCAGTTACAGGTTTTTATAATCCTTGCTTTTTACCCGAAAGCTGTTGGTTATTTTTAATCAGGCAGGTCTTCTGGCTCGTTCTTTTCAAAGACATCCTTCCCAAATCGCTTCAGTGGATATGTCTTACTGCTTGCGCATTGAACTTACAGCTACGGGAATAGCTCCAGGTTTAAACTGGATTCCCTTTTAATCATTTACATGAACCTAATCAAACACAAACATATCTTCTTTTGAAATAAGTGGTACATTTAATTATTAACTCATTGTTGAAAACTCACAATAAGTTTGCTACATTTATATTTAAGTAAAATGATAAGCTTAGAAATATGAATACAAAAGCAAAACAAAGCATCAATTTTTTTAGTTTAACTATGATTGTGGTGAGCCTTGTGATTGGAATGGGTATTTTTAAAACACCTGCAACAATCGCTGCTAAATCTGGCACCCCTCTTATATTCTTTAGTGCTTGGATTATTGGTGGGATTATTGCTTTGTTTGGTGCTTTAACTTACGCCGAAATTGGTCAAAGGTTACCTGTGATGGGCGGGTATTATAAAGTTTTTGCACACTGCTACCATCCTGGTGTAGGCTTTACAATTAATGTACTTATTCTAATTAGTAATGCAGCATCTTTAGCAGTAGTGGCATTAATTGGTGCAGATTATGTTAGTGATTTGTTATTTGGCCATCCATCAAGTACTTTTTTTAATGTTTGTATTGCCTCCATGTCTGTGGGACTTTTTTATATAGTGAACTTACTGGGATTAAAAACCAGTAGCAGAACACAAAATGTATTAATGGTGGTAAAAATTAGTTTAATTGTATTGCTCATTTCTTCTTTATTTAAAGGCGTAACGGTTCCGCCACATGGATTTAATGAAGGCAAAATTTATGTGTATGATGGTCAAAATGGCGCTTTATTGTTATTAGTGAGTTTAGTTGCTGTGTTCTTTACTTATGGGGGCTATCAACAGACGATTAATTTTGGGTCTGAAGTACAATCTGCTAAAACAATGCAAAGGGGTATTGTATTTGGGATTGGAATTGTATTGTTTTTATATTTTGCCATCAACTATACTTATGTTCAAGTCATTGGATTTGAAAACATGAAAAATGCGAATGCAATTGGTTCGCTTTTATTTGAAGCTTGGTTTGGCAAATTTGGTGCTAAAGTTTTTGACTTTGCCATGGTCTTGAGTGTACTCGCCTATGTGAATGTATTACTGATGAGTAATCCGCGTGTTATGTTTGCGATGAGTGAAGACCAAGTGTTACCCAAAATATTTCAATATAAGCATTCAAAGACTGAGGCCTTGATTCCGGGGTTAACAGTATTTGCAATCACTACAATATTGATCACTTTTTTTGGCAAGGGTGTAGACGATGTGTTGAGTTTTAGTATTTTCTTAGATTGCTTGGGGATGAGTACTTCAGCAGCTACTTTATTAATATTAAGACGTAAAAAACAGGGAGACGCATCTGTAACCGGTGGATTAAAACGATGGACACCTATATTCTGTATTCTTTTTGTGCTTTCATATGCATTTGTAGCAGTAGCAGTAGTCATCGATAAACCCTACGCTGCCCTGACTGCAGTCATTTTAGTAGCAATTGTACTGATATTGTACCGACTATTCTATTATAAAAAAGGGGTATAAGCGCCGTTCAGCCATTTTGAAGTCCGTTTGTCTAAAAATTAGACAACTCTTTGTGATTGCCTTACTTTTGTATTGTGTTATAGGAATTTATAATTATCAATACAAACAATGAAATACATCTTTTCGTTTATTTTTCTTGTGTTTACGCTGTCTTTAACTGCACAGGCACCAACTCAATGGGATTTAAGAACTTGTGTGGAATACGCAATCAAGCATAATATATCCGTGCAACAAGCAGATATTCAAGCAAGATTGGCGAAATTACAAGCAGATCAGGCCAAGTATAACCAATTGCCGACAATGAGTGGGGCCTCTGGCTTGGGCATGCGTTTAGGACGATCTATCGATCCAGTTACCAATGCGTTTACAACCACGCAATTTTTATATAATAATTTCGGGTTAAACGGAGGTATTCAGTTGTATAATAACAATCGACTAAACAATACGGCTGCTGCCAATAATTTTAGTTGGTTAGCAAGTATCGCTGATCTTCAAACTGCGTCTAATGATATCTCTTTAAATGTAGCTACTTTTTATTTGCAAGTATTGTCTACGATTGAGCAATCAGAAATTGCTAAAATTCAAATTGCACAAACAACAGAGCAATTGGCTGCGACAAAAAAACGTGTAGAAGTGGGCTTGTTGCCTGAGATTAATTTATTAGAACTTGAAACGCAATTGGCGAATGATAGTAGCAATTATATTACTGCCATCTCTAATGTGGCTCAAAGTAAATTAAGTTTGAAAGCTTTACTGAATTTGGATGCTGCAGAAGCATTTGAAGTCTATGTTCAACCAGTAGATAAAATCAAATTACAAAGTTTTGTAGACTTACAACCTGACTATGTGTACGATGTTGCTGCGCAAAATTTACCCAATATCAAGGCTGCAAATTTAAGATTAAAGGCGGCAGAGAAAAATCGATTAGTGGCTAAAGCTGGATTTTATCCAACATTAAGTTTTGGTTATTCGTTGAGTACGAATTTCTCCAATCCATTTAAATATGTCAGTGGTGTAGAGATGGCTGGTTTTAGTAATGTAACCCCTGCAAGTCCATTTGTGACGGTGGGTACGGCTAAATATTATGTCCAAAGTCCTATCTATTCTACCGTCACTAGTAACAGAAATTTCGGTAATATTTGGAATGGATGGGGTAGGCAAATTGATAACAACTTTGGTCAAAATTTTGGCTTTCAATTATCCATTCCATTATTTAACGCTAATCAGTCTAAAACGGCGTATCAGCAATCAAAGTTGAATTATCAAACGGTAAGTTTACAACAAGAAAATGCACAAAGAAAATTAAAACAAGATGTTTATGCTGCTTATACGAATGCTGTAGTAGCGTTTAATAAATTAAATGCCACTCAGAAAGCAGTTACATCTGCCGAGAAGGCCTATAATTTTGCCACCAAACGTTATGAGTTAGGTTTATTAGGCACCATTGAATTATTAAATAATCAAAATAATTTTTTAAAGGCTAAAGTAAATTATAAGTCTGCTCAATATGAGTATGTATTTAGAATTAAATTACTTGAGTTTTATAAA
>CAZBJP010000030.1:0-14158 GCA_964492205.1 uncultured Sediminibacterium sp. | reverse complement strand
GGAGAAGCACTTTCTCTTTAAACTATTAAACGCATTGTAAAAATAAATAAAATGAATAAGAAAATTATTTGGGGTATTGTTGGTTTTGTCGCACTTGTTGTGATATTAATAGGGCTAAAAAAAGCAGGTGTTATTGGAAAAGAAACAGGCACTGAGGTGACGGTTGAAAAAGTACAATTGAGAACCATCACAGAGTCTGTGAATGCGAGTGGTAAAGTGTATCCTGAAATTGAAGTTAAAGTAAGCCCAGATATTTCTGGAGAGATTGTGAGCTTGTTTGTAGAGGAGGGCGCAAAAGTAACTAAGGGACAAGTTTTGGCTAAGATCTATGCGGATATTTACTCCTCTCAAAGAGACCAAGTAACTGCTTCAGTGAATCAAGTGAAAGCACAATATGAAAATGTAAAAGCTAGTATAGGCGGCCTAAAGAATGGTTACGAAAATGCAAAAGCAGCCTATGAGCGTTATAAAAAATTATTTGCTGATAAGATTGTTTCAAGAGCAGAATTTGAGCAAGTAGAGCAAACATTCCGTGCTGCTGAATCTAGCTATAATGCTGCAAAAGAATCGATCAAAAGTGGTGAAGCGCAAGTACAAGGAGTGAAAGCGCAATTGGCTAGAGCTGAAAAAGATTTAGCTAGGACTACCATCGTTTCTCCAATGGATGGTATTATCAGTTTGATGAATGTAAAGAAAGGGGAGCGTGTAGTAGGAACGGCACAAATGGCTGGTACAGAAATGATGCGTGTAGCAGATATGAAGAGTATTGAAGTAAGAGTAGATGTGGGAGAAAATGATATTACTAAAGTTAAATTAGGCGATACTGCATTAGTTGAAGTGGATGCTTATAATAATAGAAAGTTCAAAGGGATTGTTTATAAAATTGCCAACCCAATCACTGCAACATCTGGCATTAGTGCTGCTGCCGAAGTAGCGAACTATAAAGTACATATTCGTTTATTAACTGACAGCTATGCTGATTTGATTAAAGAAAATGCCATTTTCCCTTTCAGGCCAGGTATGACAGCAAGTGCTGATATTCAAACAAAGTCTAAAGTGAATGTTATTTCAGTACCATTGAATGCAGTAACAACTAGAGATAGTGAAGGGCAAGGAAAGGATACAAAAGTATCTAATAAGTCGACTGATAATTCAGACAATACGCCTGTAAAAGACGATGAATTAAACGAAGTAGTTTTTGTGCTTCAAAAAGATAATAAAGTGAAGATGGTTAAAGTTAAAACTGATATCCAAGACTTAAACTATATCGAAGTCGCAGGTTTAAAATTAGGTGATCAAGTGGTGACTGGACCCTATAGTATTGTAAGTAAGACTTTAAAAGAGGGGTCTTTAGTAAAAGTGGTCACAAAAGAAAAATTATTTGAAGAGAAAAAGTAAGCCTACAGTAAAAAATTGACCTTTAAAAGGGGTGCATATAAAAAATGCGCCCCTTTTTTTATGAATTTCATATGTTTGTGACATGGAAAAAAAGCAAATTGGGATCATTGGTAGCGGAAGTTGGGCTACGGCGATTGCTAAAATTGTGACGGATAATGATAACCAAATTACTTGGTGGGTCAGACAGCAAGCCAATATTGACTATTTTGTGAAGCGAAAGCACAACCAACATTATTTAAGAAATGCTTATTTTGATGTGCAACAAATCACTTTTTCAACTGATATTAAATGGGTGGTTGCGCAGTCTGATATCTTGATTATTGCTGTTCCATCAATTCATATTGAATCTACATTAACTGGGCTAGATGCAGAGGACCTTGAAGACAAACTGATTATTTCAGCAGTGAAAGGCGTCTTACCAAAACATAATATTTTATTGAATCAGTTTCTTGCACAAAACTTTAATTTTCCTCTTGAACAATATTTTACTTTATTGGGACCAAGTCATGCAGAGGAAGTAGCTGCAGAACAATTGTCTTATTTAACTTTTTCTGGCATAGATGAGACAGCAACAACATTGATTGCTAGCTATTTTAAATCTGAATACATCAACACCATTGTGAACAAAGATGTATTGGGCGTTCAATATGCTGGTGTTGCTAAAAATATCTATGCACTAGGTGCAGGTATTGCACATGGATTGGAGTATGGTGATAACTTCTTGAGTGTTTTTATTGCTAATTGCGCCAATGAGATGCAGTTGCTTTTAAGAGAAATTATGGATAAACAAGGAACGAGTTGTGATTCAATCAATCACAATGCCTCTGTTTATTTAGGCGATTTACTGGTAACTTGTTATTCATTACATAGTCGAAATAGAACATTTGGCAATATGATTGGCAAGGGTTACTCAGTTAGAGCTGCTGAACTTGAATTGAACATGGTGGCAGAAGGTTATAATGCCAGTAAATGTATTCACACCATGAATGAAACTTTAAAAATTGAGCTACCTATTATGGATGCCGTATATCAAATTCTGTGGGAAGGTGCATCGCCAGCAAAAACCTTTAAAGCAATTGAGAAGTTGTTAGTATAAAGAAATCTGAAGCAATGCCATCTGCCAAGAATTTTGCTTCTGAATTTAGTGTATGTCCTTTTGATGTCTTAACAAAATAGTTTTTACTACGCATTGATTCAACCGTAAGTAGGCAATGTTCAAGTATTTTGTCACCAAATTTTGCTTGAATATATTCTAGGTCAAAACCTTCTATTCTTCTTAAACTTGTCATCATATATTCATTGTAGCGCATGCTAGTGGTAAGGGATTCTATCTCAAAAAGCACTTGCCCCTTATTAATAGATTGAATATATAGTGCATTATTGGCAATATTCCATTGCCTGGAAATTTCATTAAAAGAATGGGCAGAAGGTCCAAGTCCGAGATAAGGCACGCCTGACCAATAATTACTATTATGCTTACTTCTAAATCCAGGCACTGCAAAATTTGAAATCTCATAATGCTCCAACCCAATTTTTTTGAGTCTTGAGGAAAGCAGTTCAAACTGTCTTGCTTGTTGCTCTGGATCCACCTCTTCTAATTGTTTCTTCTCAATTAATTTTTTTAAAGCAGTTTTATCTTCTACTGTTAACGCATAACAAGAGACATGTTTGATTTGATACTTTTCGATCCAGTCTAAATCTGCTATCAGTTCTTCATCACTTAAAGTAGGTGTGCCATAAATCAAGTCGATACTGATATTGTCTATACCAGCTTTTTTAGCTATTTGAATGGCATGATGTGATTGTTCTACAGTATGGGCTCTATTCATCCACGCTAACGCACTTGCTTGAAAACTTTGAATACCAATACTTAATCGGTTGATACCAAGTTGCTTCCAAGCTACAACATTGCTAGATTTTAGATCGTCGGGGTTAACTTCTAAGGTGCATTCAATAACTGGAGCAATTTCGAAATGGGTGTAAAGGGCATTTATGATCTTTTTTAACTGTAGTTCATTCAACAAGGAAGGGGTGCCACCGCCAAAATAGATAGTCTCAATGGGTTCATTTAAATAAGACTTTTGGAGTGTTATTTCTTTTATCAGGGCGTCTACAAAGGCTTGTATATGATTAGTCTGTGTAGAAAAATGAAAATTGCAATAATGACAAGCTTTTTTGCAAAAAGGAATATGGAGATAGATGCCTGCCATAAATAGTATTGTCAACAAAGCTAGGCATTGTTCTTTAATTCTGCATTAGTATACTTATTTTTGTAGTAGATGTTAGCTCAACTAAAAAAACTTGCTATTGCTCTAATTGGACTTATTGTTTTGTCCAGCTTTGCTGATGTAAAGCAAATAGGTCAAAAAGATACGGTGATGAGTTCAATCGATACCATTTCTATTATTCAAGATACTGCATCTGTCAAGGACACTTTGTGGTTAAAATATACGCCAATCATTCCTAAGACTTTTATTCAGGCAGATGCTTGGTATTTACAATCTTTTACCAGAGATCCAAAAGACAGTAATTTTAATGTGCTTCAATTATATCGAAATTTTTATGTACAAAAAAAGAACACTTTTCAATTGTATAATCAAAAAGCTACCTTAGCTAGTGCAGGAGATGTTTTGTATAAAATTGAACAAAAATTTGCGTTGCCAGATAAGGACCTGCTTTTTTATTCAATCATTGGGTTGCTATTATTATATGGGTTCATTATCAATATTTTTCCGCAATATATCCCTAAGCTTTTTAGCCAATTTAGCCAATCATCATTAAGAATGATGCAACATAGGGAGCAGTTGTTACAAAACAGTATTGCTTCTTTGATCATGAATATCGGTTTTATAATGAGTTTTTCTCTCTTGGCTACTTTAATAATTTTTAATGGCCATTTACTTCCAATCAATTTTTGGGAGGGTTATTTATACATGTGTATCTTCTTTGCCGGCTTGTACATTGGAAAATATATTTGTTTAACAATTGCAGGGTATGTGTTTAACACAAAAGACCTTGTTCAGACCTATATTTTTGTCGTTTTTTTGATTAATAAGGTGCTAGGGATCTTATTTGTACCTTTTATCCTATTGTTGGCCTTTGCAAAAACCTATTTACACCCCTTTGCAATGGCTGGAGCTGCGCTACTCATGTTACTTTTAATTCTTTATAGATACTTGTTTTCATTAACATCTGTTAGGAATAAATTACATATCTCTTCCTTTCATTTTTTTCTTTACCTTTGTGCTTTCGAACTACTACCCCTATTGATTTTGTACAAATTAATTGTGCAATATTTTGGTGGTATATATTAAAGTAGAAAGTGTAAAATGGCAAAAGCAATGAGTGAAGAAAAAAAAGCAACTACTATTAAGTCCATTAAAAAAATTCTAATTTCACAAGCTAAACCTGAAAGTGAAAAATCTCCTTATTTTGATTTAGAAAAAAAGTACAATGTAAGTTTATTCTTTAAACCATTTATAGAATTAGAGCCAATTGGTGCCAAAGAGTTTAGGAAAACAAAAATAGATGTAGCTGCTTATTCTGCAGTCATCTTTACTAGCAAGAATGCAATTGATCACTTTTTTAGAACCTGCGATGAATTAAAAGTCAATATTAGTCAAGACACAAAATATTTTTGCATTACTGAGTCAGTCGCTTTGTATTTGCAAAAATTTATTATGTATCGAAAGCGCAAAGTTTTTTTTGGTGCTGATGGAACTAATAAAAAATTATTCGATGTCCTAAATAAGCACAAGGGAAATGAACAATTTTTGTATGTGTGTAGTGAAAATCAACAAGACAACGAAATAGTTAATTGGTTAAAAGATCATGGATGTTCTTTTGATTTGGCTTATATGTATCGTTCTGTTAGTAGTGATATAAAACCGCTTCTAAAGGAACATCATTTTGATGTAATTTGCTTGTTTACGCCAAGTGGTTTAAAAAGTTTGTATGACAATCAACCTGATTTTGTACAAAATGGTACGACACTTGCAGCCTTTGGTTCTAATACTTGTAAGGCAATTGAAGACGCTGGTTTAAACTTGCAAATTAAAGTTCCTACACCACAAGTATCTAGCATGTTTGCTGGACTTGATCAATTCTTAGCGCAAGTATCTAAAAAGAAATAAACTAAATTGCACTCCTATGAGTGCCGAGAAAAAGTTTACCAACGCCTTAATCAAGGAGACTAGTCCTTATTTATTACAACATGCACATAATCCTGTGCAGTGGAAACCTTGGTCAGAAGACATATTCAGTATAGCAGAAGCTGCTGATAAACCCATTTTATTAAGTATCGGGTATGCCGCTTGTCATTGGTGCCATGTCATGGAGCGCGAAAGTTTTGAAGACGAATCGGTGGCTGCTTTTATGAACGAGCATTTTATTAATGTTAAAGTAGACCGTGAAGAACGACCTGACGTGGATCATATTTATATGGATGCCTTACAGGCGATGACAGGCGCAGGTGGATGGCCATTGAATATTTTCCTTTTACCTAATGGACAAGCTTTTTATGGGGGCACTTATTTTCCACCTGTTGCAATGCATAATAGAGCTTCTTGGTTAGATGTGTTAAAAGGGGTACATGCTGCTTTTGAAACGAACCGAGATAAATTAGAGGAGCAGGCAAGCCACTTGACTCAGCATTTATTACAAACTAATATTAAGGCCCAACAAATTAATGAACAGGAAGTAGTTGCAACAAAAGAAGAATTTCAGTTGATTGCACAAAGGATTTTACATAATGCAGATACACAATGGGGTGGATTTGGTGCTGCACGCAAATTTCCACAAACATTTTCTTTACATGTTTTATTTAGAAATTATTTTCAAAATAAAGACCAAGCTTCCATTGTACATGCGATTAGGTCAATTGATAAAATGATTCAAGGAGGCATCTTTGATCAAATAGGTGGTGGATTTTCAAGGTATAGTGTAGATGCACAATGGCATGCACCTCATTTTGAAAAAATGTTGTATGACAATGCATTGCTTTTAGGTGTGCTTGCAGAAGCATATCAAATTACGCAGAAGCCAATCTATCTTAATGTGATTCACTCCACTTTTACATTTTTACAAAGAGAATTGTTCAATGGAGAGGGAGGCTACTTTGCCGCATTAGATGCAGATTCGGAAGGGGTTGAGGGAAAATTTTATACATGGACATATGATGAACTTAAAGTGCACATCGATCCTAGTTTATTTGAATCTTTTTGTTCGTATTATCAAGTTACACCAGCGGGGAATTGGGAACATACTAATATTCTTTGGACCCAATCAGAACTAGACTTAGGTTGGGGACCAACTTTTCAAAAAGAAAAAGAAAAATTATTCCAAATACGAGCAAAAAGAATTCGACCAGCATTAGATTACAAAGTAATTTTAAGTTGGAATTGTATGTTGATAGTAGGGTTTTGTAAAATATATGCAGCAACTAGTAATACAATCTACAAAGATGAGGCTGTCAAATGTATGAAATGGTTAGAATCGAATTTGTATAATACAACTGAACAATATTTTTACCATAGTGTAGCAAGTGGCGCAACAAAAGCAGCCGCATTTTTAGATGACTATGCTAATCTAATACAAGCATATATTCAGCTACAAGAAATTACTGGAGATGCCATTTATTTACTCAAGGCAAAGCAATGGATGAACTATGTATTAGCACATTTTTTAGACGAGGATAAACTCTATTTTTATTACACAGCAGCCTATCAAAAAGATGTGATGATTAGAAAAAAAGAAAGTTATGATGGGGCGCAGCCAAGTGGTAACGCACTTATTTGTGCTAGTTTGTACTATTTGGGTCATGTTTTTGAACGCTCAGATTGGACCATGCATGCAGAAAGAATGATAGGTTCGATTCGCAAGTCCTTGCTTCAATACCCTAATTCATTTGGCCATTGGGCACAAAGTTTTTACCAAATGTCTGAGGGGATGATTGAGTTAGTCGGAGTGGGCCCAACTGTTGAAAAAAGTATCCCTTCTTTTATTTTACCGTTTTTGCCACATGCAATACGCATAATAAGCCAAGCTGCAAATGACGCTATTCCACTTTTAAAAGGCAAAAAAAATATTGATAATCAATACTTTATGTGCAAAAACAAAACTTGTTCCCCTTCTGTCAAAAATGTAGACCTGATTTTAGCAAATATCTAACAACTTATGTGTTAAATTGCAAGACCTAAAACGCTTGAGAATCAACTTGTTTAAATAAAATATGTATTAAATAAACTATTAATATTATTCACTTGAAAAGTAATTTTTTGAAAAAATAATCGTTCTAAATCAATATGATATCATTTTTTAAAAATAAAAGGATCAGTTTCCCCATTGCAACCGTCGGAGTTGTGATGTTGTCATTTGTTGTTTTTGCTTTTGCTCCTTTAAAAGGAAAGAAAAAGATTAACAATAATAAATTGGACCCAAATATGGTTGAAATTCCAAATGGCTCATTTTACATGGGTGCAAGTGATGAACAGATGGATCTTTCTATGTTCAACCAAAAAAAATTAGTATCCATACAGAGTTTTTGGATGGATAGAACAGAAGTGACCAATGAGCAATATAGAAAATTTGTTAATTATGTAGCAGATTCTCTAAAATACTTGGCAATATATGGTGGTGGTATCAATCAAAACGAAGACACCATTCGAGTAGATTGGGCAAAAGCAACCAGAATCAACTTAAAAAGTAGAGCAGTACTAGAAAAATTGAATGAAATATTATTGAGTCCAGACAATCGTATTCAGGGTAGAATAGAATTGGATCCTAATAAGTTAGTTTATAAATACTCTTTTGTTGATTTAAAAGCTGCTGCAAAAGCTTCAAAAGGACTAGAGCAATCGTTAGGGGATTATTTAATTACAATTAATCAACAAGTTTATCCGGACACTTTAGTTTGGATGCGTGACTTTTCATATTCATATAATGAACCAATGACAAGATTGTATTTTAGTCATCAAGCTTATAATGCCTATCCTGTAGTTGGTGTAACTTGGAAACAAGCAATTGCATTTACTCATTGGAGAACCAATAACAGTGATTACTTTGCTGGTAAGCCTGGTAGAGTAGATCAAAAAATAGATGGCATCTATAGATTGCCAACAGAAGCTGAGTGGGAATATGCTGCAAGAGGCAACTCAAAATCTAATGCGATGTACCCTTGGGGTTCTCCTTATACAAGGACAAAAGAAGGTCGATTATTAGGTAATTTCAAACCAGGAAGAGGAGATTATTTAGCCGGCAATCCAAATAGCGATAATATTTACACTACTAAAGTAAAATCATATACTGAAAATGATTTCAGGTTATATGATATGGCTGGTAACGTAGCAGAATGGACAAGTTCTGCCTTTTATGAAGGAGGATTTAATTTCATGGGAGACTTCAGTCCAGATGTGCAATTTTATGCGAAGGAAACAGATCCAATTTTGATGAAAAGAAAAGTTATTAGAGGTGGATCTTGGAAAGACATAGCATACAACTGTCAAGTTAGTACTAGAAACTATGAATATCAAGACACAGCTAAGTCTTATATTGGCTTTAGATGTGTACTTTCAAAGGCACCAAGAATCAACTAATTCTTTATAATTAATAAAAATCAATCTTTTAAATTTTATAAATTTTTATAATGGCAAAACAAATTTCTGAAAGAACAAACAAACTCGTAAACATCTTCATCTCATTAGGAGCTGCAGTAGTTATTATTGGTGCCTTGGCAAAAATTATCCACTTATCTTGGGCAGACTGGGCTTTAATTGTGGGTTTATTGACAGAGGCTACTATTTTTGTTATCTATGCATTTTTGCCCCCTCCTCCAGTAGATCATGGCGGTGGTGGCGGTAACTTGGATGCAACTGAATTGGTGCATGCATTGAGTAGTGTTCAAAAAACAGTACAGAGCGTTTCTGATAACTTAGGCATGATTAATAGTTCTACAGAAGGTCTAAAGAATTTGAACAATCAGTTTTTATCAATGAGTAAAACAATTGAAGAAATGAACAATTTTTATGGTAGCTTAAAAGAAATGTCAACTTCAATGAATGCTACTGTGAATGAAGCAGCTAGAACAAAAGAGCAAATGACACAGTTGGCGGATAACTTGACTCAATTAAATCAAGTCTATAGCAAGATGATCCATGCAATGCAAGGAAAATAAATCTAAAACACTGTTTGTTTCAAACATTTTAAATTAATTATTAAAAATATAGTGTAAATGTCATTACCTAAAGAACCAAGGCAGAAAATGATTAACATCATGTACTTGGTGTTGACTGCGCTCTTGGCATTGAACGTTTCTAGCGAAATATTGAATGCTTTCAAAACGATTGACCAAAGTTTGACGAATGCCAATGTGATTATTCAAAAAAAGAATCAAGATATTTATAAATCCTTGGAGGCAAAATTAAAAGATCCTAAAACAACTGATAAAGCTGCAATTTGGGCTCCAAAAGCCAAAAAGGTCAAGGCAATGTCTGATGAAATGTATGCTTATATTGAATCGTTGAAACAAAATTTAAAAGAAGAAGCTGGTTTGAAAATAAAAGATGGAATAGAAACTTTTAAAGAAGATGATTTAGATGCGACAACTAGGTTGTTTTTGAATAAAAAATCAGGATTATCTAGAGGACAAGAATTGTTCAATAAATTAAAACAGTTTAAGCAAGAACTAGGTGCAATAGATCCTTCGATTGAAAAAGAAGTTATGCCAACTGTTTCATTAGATCTATCTATTCCATCCTCTAACAATTTGGCTGCTAAAAATGATTGGGCTTATGCCTATTTCAATATGACACCAGCTGTTGCTGCAATCACAATTTTGACAAAATTTCAAAACGATATACGCAATACGGAAGCGCAGGTGGTGGAGTTTTGTCATAAGGAAATTGGAGAAGTTGAATTGGTTTATGATCAATTCAATGCCTTTGCTGCTTCAAATTCTCAGTATTTAATGTCTGGAGAAGAATTAGTGATCACTGCTGGTGTGGGTGCATTTAGTAGTGCAGCAAAACCGACTATTTCTATTGATGGAGTAGTAGTGCCAGTGGCTGCCGACGGTTCTGCAGTCTATAAATCTGTAGCTGGTTCAACTCCAGGGGTGCAAAATAAACGTGTACGTATTTCATTTTTGAAACCAAATGGAGAGACAGCGGTGGTTGAAAAAGAGGTTAAATATACGGTAGGTACACCCTCTGGCTTAGTCGTTTCAACAGATAAGACAAGGGTATTCTATAAAGGTTTAGATAATCCACTAAGTATAACTGGTGGTGGTGGTGGTGAAAAAATAAATGTAACTGTTGAAGGTGCTGGTGCGAATATTAAAAAAGCAGGTTCTGGACAATATATAGTGACTTGTACGCAAACTGGAGTTGCAGTTGTTACGGTAAGTGATGGTAAGCAAACGCAAAAATTAAATATACCAGTTAAAAGAATTCCAGATCCAATTGCAATTGTAGGGGGTAGTGCTGGAGGCAATATGCCAGCATCTAAGTTTAGAGCACAGGGGGGTGTAATTGCAGATTTAAGAGATTTTGTTTTTGAAGGTATCAAGTACAATGTGTTATCTTATATCGTTATTGCAACAGGAAAAGGCTTTGATGAGCCTGATTTTGCAGAAGTGAATGGACCTGCTTTTTCAGGAGGCGCTTCTTCATTGATTAAAAAATGTCAAGCTGGCACCACTGTGACGATAGGAGAAATTAAGGTGTCTGAGCCAGGTGGTGGTTCAAGAAAATTAGATCAGACAATCACGTTTATTTTACAATAGGTTTAATAACATTTGAAAGACAAATTAGTTGATTGAAATTTATAAATGTGTATTTATGAAAAAAACAATGAAAACAAGTTGCATAGTTTTTGCCTCTATGGCGCTTACTTTATCTGCGAATGCACAGTTTTCTTATGGAGCAAAAAACAAAGCTACGCCAACGAAAATAGCACAAGATACTGTGATTAAAAAACCTGAGACTAAAATCACTACTAACGAAAATACTCAAACTCAGACATCGACTATTGTTGCTATTGTTAAGCCAGCAAAAAATATCGATACAACTTTAGTTGGCGGTTTTAATGCAAATAACAAAAGAAGCCTTAGAAATGGGTATGCTTTTTTCTCTGAAACGAATGCTAGAAAAGGTGTGAAAGAAAGAGTACCTTTGCCATATGAAAACCTAAGGGAAGAAGATGCTTTGTTTAGTGAATTTGTTTGGGAAGAAATAGATGGAAGGGAAAAGATTAATCGAACTTTCATGTACCAGTCTTATGATGAAAATGGAGACCAAAGATTTTTTGCTTTATTGTTACGTGCTATAGAAAAAGACGGTGTTGTCCCATTCTCAACTGTGGATGATCGATTCACTACTCCGTTAAGTTTAGATGAGGTAAATGCTTCTTTGAAAGGTAGTTTAGATACAAGTTATAATCCAAGCGTTTACGATCCCAATATATTAGATACAACAGTTTTTTATAATACTAAATTGGCGCCAAATCCTGATTCTATTTACTCTTTTAGATTGAAGGAACAATGGATTTTTGATAGTAAAACTAGTAGAATGTATAGCAGAATCATAGGAATTGCTCCTATTGCTTCTATTGTAGTTAACAATCAAGTACAAAAAAAACCATTATTTTGGATTTACTACCCTGACTTAAGACCTACATTGGCAAAAGCTGAGGTATATAATCCAAGAAATATTACAAAACGTATTACATGGGAGGAATTATTTGAAAGTCGTTATTTTAATGGATATGTGGTGAAATCTAGTATGGACAACTATAATGACAAGTTGTTAAATGCATTATATAAGGATCCGATTAAACGTCTGCAAGAAGGGGAAAAGATCAAACAGAAAATCTTTGATTTCGAACAAGATCGTTGGGTGTATTAATCCTTCCTCAAAGCAGCTAATAATATTTTAGTCTTTGCAGCGCCAATCAGTTCAGTTAAAATGCTGGGATTGGCGCTTTTTATTTTGCTTACTGATTTAAAATAGGTCAATAGTGTTTCTTTTGTTTTTGGTCCAATACCTTCAATATGGTCCAAACTATTTTCCAAAGCCCCTTTAGATCTTTGTGCCCTATGGAATGTGATACCAAAACGATGTACTTCGTCCCTGATATTGCGGACTAAATTATGCGCAGGACTATTCCAATTTAATAAAATGGAACTACTGTCTCCTGGGAAGAACAATTCTTCGATATTTTTTGCCAAACCAACTGTGGTAACTTTATCTTGAATACCCAATTCTTTTAATGCGTCTAAAGCCGCATTTAATTGGCCTTTACCGCCATCAATGATGATCAACTGAGGAAGGGGCTGCCTCTTTTGTAAAACCGAAGTATAGCGCCTTAGAACTGTTTCATGCATACTAGCAAAGTCATTAATGCCAACCACCGTTTTGATATTAAATTTTCGGTAGTCTGATTTACTAGGCAATCCATTTTTAAAACAGACCATCGCAGAAACTGGATAGGCTCCTTGAAAATTGGAGTTATCAAAGCACTCAATGTGATTGGGTATGGAGGGTAAAGAAAGTAATTGCTTCAATTCAATCAATACATCATTCACCGGTCCCGTCTCGCTTACTTTTACCAAAGCTTGTCTATGTTTCCAGTCCTTAAGTGCATAGTCCACATTCTTTTGTGACAATGCTAATAATTGTAATTTTTCTCCCAATTTTGGTACTGTATACTTGATTCCTTTTTCTTTTTCTATGGGCTCAACTGGTACGATAATTTCTTTTGCTTCTGATTCAAGTTGAGTCCTGAAATAATGTATTGCAAAGGCAAGTATAGTTTCTTTAGATTCTTCTAATGGAATACTTAATGGCAACATATGCGTTTGTATAATACGTCCTTCTTGTAGCATCAAGTAATTTACATAAGCTTGATCTTCTTCCATAGCAATGCTAAATACGTCCATGGCTTCTTGCTGCTTCGTTAAAATTTCAGACTTGGTTTGATATCGTTCTAATTCATCAATCTTTTTTTTGGTCTCATTGGCTTTTTCAAATGCAAGTGCAGCGGATTCGGCATGCATGATTTCTTTTAAATTTTGTACCAGTGGCTTCACATTCCCTTTCAGTAAATGTTTTACCTGTTCTATGGAAGCAGTGTAATCTAATTCGGTTTGAAAACCTTGACATGGTCCTTTACAATTACCTAAATGGTATTCAAGGCATACTTTAAATCTCCCTTGTTGAATATTTTTTTGTGTAAGAGGTAATGTACAAGTTCTTAAGGGGATGGTTTCCTTAATATGTTTGATTAATTCTCTCACAGCAAACACATGGGTGAAAGGGCCAATATAAGTTGACCCATCTTTAATTTTACGTCTTGTTAAAAATACCCTTGGAAAAGGCTCTTTTTTGATGACAATATAAGGATAGGTTTTGTCATCCTTTAAATTGATATTGTATTTTGGTTGATAGTTCTTAATGAGTTCATTCTCTAAAATAAAAGCGTCATGTTCTGAGTTCACGATGGTGAACTTGATTTCGCTAATACGTTGTACTAGCTCAATGGTTTTTAAGCTATGTTGATTGGAAAGAAAATAGGAGCTCACCCTGTTCCTTAATTGCTTGGCCTTCCCCACATACAATAGCTTTCCTTTTTCATCAAAATATTGATAAATGCCTGGTTCCTGAGGGATACTTGATTGTATTTTCTTAAACTGTTCCTTCTCCATATTGGTAGGTGCAAAAATACCGGTTTATTTTAACTATTTTTATAGTATGGAACTATCAGTTAA
>CAZBJP010000029.1:0-17809 GCA_964492205.1 uncultured Sediminibacterium sp. | reverse complement strand
GGTTTAAAAAAACCAGTACATATTTTACAATTGGGTAGCACCGTACGCAGTATTGTAAACATGGTAACCATTGCGGTGGTAGATGCTCAAATGAAAGGTCAAACAAATAATAACGAAGAACGTTCTAAAAAAACTTCTTGGCGTAAGCGTAATAAAAACTAACTATTGTTTTAATCATCACATTTTTCTTTAATGCATATTTTTTCCTCTTTTGGTCAATACATATTAATGCTGAAGGGCATGTTTTCCAAACCCGAATATTGGAAAATGTATTGGAAACAATACATTGGTCAATGCGTATCTATAGGTATAGGCTCATTGGGTATTGTATCTATTATCTCCGTTTTTATGGGTGCAGTTTCTGCGGTGCAAACAGCCTATCAATTAGTAAGTCCGTTAATACCAAAATCCACCATTGCACAAATTGTTCGGGATACGATGATTTTAGAATTCTCCCCAACACTTATTTGCATTGTATTAGCCGGTGTAGTAGGCAGTAAAATTGCCAGTGAGTTAGGAAATATGCGAATTAGTGAGCAAATAGACGCATTGGAAATTATGGGCGTAAATACAAAGAATTATTTAATTCTCCCCAAAATATTAGGTGCCATTACTACTGTGCCATTATTGGTGGGCATTTCTGCGGTGATTGGTATCTGGGGTGGATATATAGTTGGAAGTTGGACAAATGTAGTTCCAGCTGAAGTGTTTATAACTGGTATCAGAAAAGACTTCGTAATCAATTATGTCAATATTGGTTTTTACAAATCTTTTATATTTGCTATCATCATTAGTACTGTGCCTGCATTCTATGGATACTATGTGAAAGGAGGCGCATTAGAAATAGGTAGAGCTGGAACTAAGTCAGTTGTAGTAAGCTGTATCCTTATTTTAATTGCAGATTATATCGTTGCAGCCATCGCATTATAGTTGTAACTTTGGTGCAAATCTCATCGCATGAAAATTAGCTTTCACGGAGCTGCTCGTACTGTTACTGGTTCAAAACATTTAGTTCAATTAGAACATGGTGAAACTTTTTTGTTGGATTGCGGTTTGTTTCAAGGATTAGGAAAAGATACAGATGCATACAATATGCATTTTGGTTTTGACCCAACTATTGTAGATTATGTGATTCTTTCGCATGCACATATTGATCATACAGGTTTATTACCTAAGCTAGCTGCAGAGGGTTTTAAGGGGAAAATATATTGTACACCCGCAACTAAAGCATTGACCGAAATTTTACTAGAGGATTCTGCTATGATTCAAAGAGACGACGCCAAATTTAAAAATAAAAGATTGGCTAGGGAAGGATTACCGCAGGTAGAGCCATTGTATAGTATGGATGACGTAAACCTGGTATTGCCCTTATTACAAACAGTTGAATATAATAAGCCGTATAAAATATCAGATCATGTAGAATTGATGTATACAGATGCAGGACATATTATAGGAAGTGCCGCTGTTAATTTGATCATTAAGGAAAACAAAATTACAAAGACGCTTACTTTTAGTGGTGATGTAGGTAGGTATCGAGATATGATATTAAGATCGCCTTCAAATTTTCCACCAGCTGACTTCATTATTATTGAGAGTACTTATGGTGATAAATTGCATGATTTAATTCATTCTACTCCAGATGATTTATTGAAATGGATTCAGCTTACCTGCGTTGAACAAAAAGGCAACTTGATTATCCCTGCGTTTAGTGTAGGTAGAACTCAGGAAATTTTGTTTGAACTTAATCAACTTTCACTCGAGAAGAGATTGCCACATATTCCTATTTATGTAGACAGTCCATTGAGTATTGAAGCCACTGAGATGCTAAAAAAATACCCAAAATATTTCAACAAAAAAATTCAAAGAATTTTAGAAGTAGACGATGATCCATTTGATTTTGAGGGCTTGTTTTATATCAAATCAGTAGAAGAGAGTAAGGCATTGAATGAAGACTTGCATCCAAAAGTGATCATTTCTGCATCAGGTATGGCTGATGCAGGTAGGGTTAAACATCATATCAAAAACAATATAGGTGGGGAGAAAAATACTATTTTAATGGTAGGCTATTGTGAGCCGCGTTCTCTCGGTGGTCGATTAATGAATGGTGCTACTGAAGTTCGTATTTATGGCGAGCCTTATGAAGTAAGGTGTAAAATAGGTTCAATCAGAAGTATGAGTGCGCATGGTGATTATGAAGATTTAATGCAATTTCTTGCTTGTCAAAATCCGTTTGCAGTAAAGCAAGTATATATCGTACATGGTGAGCCTGAAGTACAAGATCATTTTGCTGAAAGGCTTAGGAAGAAGGGCTTCAAAGAGGTTATTGTGCCTGAATTACACGAGACTTGCAACTTATCTTAATCTTTCCAAATCTATTAAAATAAGGATTGCGGTGTAAAAACTTGGTAATTGACTTTTTCACAAGGGTTAGTAGCTTGTAAAAATTTTTTTGCAACAGTATGCGCTTGCATGGCATTGGCTTCAATCTTGGTAGACGCTATTTCTTGAATTTCATGGCTACTTAATTCCGATGAAACCCATTTTGTTGCCAATGCCTCAGTTAAGATAGTTGGCATACGTTTTTTTATATTATGGATATTGGCCATGAAAGCGTTTGCTTCGGTAGTAATAATGCCAAAGCTATTTTTAGTTTCACCCGAAGTGTAATCTGTCCAGGTATTCCAAATACCAGCTATATAAAATAAATCTTGCTCTTTAAGTTGAATGTAATATGGAAATTTCTCTTTTTTTATTTCCTGCCATTCAAAAAAATGAGAGGCCAATACGAGGCATCTATTGGTATGTACTAAAGCTTGTGCAACTTTATTTTGTAAAATCCTTTCTGATTGGATATTCAGGGTGGTGTATTTTTTTCTGGATTCATTGAGTTCCTTTTGGTCCCTCACCCAGTTTGGAATCAGCTCCCAATGCATCAATCCAGGTCTTAAAACGCTAACTTTTCCTTGTTGGTCGTTATAAATCACTGGCCATTGTTGGTAGCTAAAGCCTGACTGAGCCGAAATTTCAATAGGGTCAAGCTCGACGGCTTGATTTCCTATTTTAATCGTTTGCTTTTTGGGTATTTTAACCCCTACCACATAACACATAATTAATGAATATAAGGTAAATTAAATTACTTGAGAGCGTGCCTGAGACAACATGCAAAAATATCTAAAAAAAATGGTGATCAAACGCTTCATAGTCAATACTTGTCGTAATTTTATAAAAATTAAATCCAATGAAAAAGAGTATTCAATTATTATTGTGCTTATTCTCTGGATGGATTTCCTTGCAAGCTCAGTCTGTGACTGTAAAATCAGATGTATTAAGTAGTAAATCTGAGAATGATGTTTTAAAGACTTTATCTGGAAAAATTGCAGGTGTGAATATTCAAAGTGGAGGTGGCGCGCCAGGTCAAAGCACTAGATTAAATTTTAGAGGTTTCACTTCGTTTTATGGGAATAGCCAACCATTGGTGATTGTAGATGGTATTCCATTTGATAATTCTGTGAATAATAATGGAACTGGTTTTGATGCCAATACAGTAATGTCTAACCGTTTATTTGATATAGATCCCAACATCATCGAATCTATTACAGTATTAAAAGGCGCAAGTGCTGCTGTAGTGTATGGTTCTGGTGCTCAAAACGGTGCCATCATCATTACTACAAAAGGTCAAAAATACAGCCAAGCAGGTGACCTATATACTTTGAATGCAGACATGATTGAAAAAGAAGAAAGACGAGTAAGAAGGGCAAAAGAGCGTGCTGAAAAACAAAAAAATAAATAGTTATAGTTTAAATTTGAAGAAATGTAAACTATGGCTACCTATCGTTTTTTTTTACTTTTCTTCTTCGTAATAATTACACATGATATTCGTGCGCAATTCATTACTTTAGTTAAAAATGTTCAAGTCATAGATGGTACAGGTAGGCCTGCAATTAAAGGTAATGTTTATATAAAAGGCAATAAGATTATAGCTTTAGGTGACTTGAAAAAAATAAAAGCTGACCAGGTAATAGATGGAGGGGGAAAAATTTTAGCTCCTGGATTTATAGATTCACATAGTCATCATTTTGGGGATTTAAATAAAAATAGGGCCGGCTTATCTACGTTAAGTCAAGGGATTACAACAATTGTTATAGGTCAGGATGGTAATAGTTATTCAATGGATAGTCTTTCTAAATGGATGGATGAAAATCCGGTCGTGTCAAATGTGGCGAGCTATACTGGTCAATCTAGTTTAAGAGAGCAAGTGATGGGTGAAAATGATTTGTACAGAAATGCTACAAGCAAAGAGATTGAAAAAATGAAAACGCTTTTAGCAGCTGAGTTAGAGAAAGGTTCGATGGGATTGTCTACTGGGCTTGAATATGAAGCTTCTTTTTATTCGAGTAAACAAGAGGTTATTGATTTAGCAAAAATTACAGCAGCACATCAAGGATTGTATACAAGTCATATTAGAAGCGAGGACTTGCATATGAATGAAGCCATTGATGAAATTATTGAAATTGGAAGACAAACCAATATGCCTGTGCAGGTATCACATATCAAAATTGCAAATAAACTAAATTGGGGCTCAGCTAATCAAGTGCTAAATAAATTAAATCAAGCACGAAAACAAGGTGTTAATATTAGTGCAGATATTTATCCTTATACTTATTGGAACTCAACACTAAGAGTGTTATTCCCAGGAAAAGATTTTGATAATCTTACAAGTGCCGAAATGGCTACCAGACAATTATTTGACCCCAATGAATCTGTCTTAGTGCAGTTTGCGCCCAATCCAAGTTATGTGGGTAAAACGATTAGTGAGATAGGTATAGAAAGAAATGAAAGTCCTGCTCAAGCTTTAATAAGTTTAATTCAATTAGCAGAAAAATTTAAAAAAGCAAATCCAAATTATTCAGGAGGTGTCGAAGCTATTGCAGGTAAAGCAATGAGTGAAGAAGATGTGAAAGTATTTTTGACTTGGCCTGAAGCGATTATTTGTTCAGATGGCAATGCAGGAGGACATCCAAGAGGTTATGGTGCATTTACAAGGGTTTTGGGTAAATATGTGCGGGAGGAAAAGGTCATGACCATTGAACAAGCAATATATAAAATGACTGGCCAATCTGCAGACTTTTTTGGTTTTAAAGACAGAGGCCGTATTGCAGTGGGTAATTATGCAGATTTAGTATTATTAGACCCATCTACTGTCTTAGATAATGCAAATTTAAAAAATAGTAAAGCATTATCTACTGGTATAGAAATGGTTTGGGTAAATGGACTACTAGTTTATCAAGCACAACAATCAACAGGCAAACAACCAGGGGTATTGATAAAAAGAAAATAAGAAGCAAATTTTTGAAAATGAAAAATGCAATTGTATTAACGGATGGATTATTGATGACTTCGGATGCGAAGACGGCGCATGGATTAATAAGAGGTACAGAGCGATTTAATATCGTAGCAATGGTGGATGGGTCTGACACTGCAGGAAAAGATGCGGGGGAGCTATTAGACGGACAACATAGGGGCATCCCAGTTTTTGAGTCGATGGAAGCTGCTATGGAAAAATTACAACCTATTGATTTTTTAATCATTGGCATTGCAACAGTGGGCGGGGTATTGCCAAAGAATATGTTGGCATTAATTTATGAAGCAGTTGGAAAAGGCATTTCTGTGGTGAATGGTTTGCATGAATATTTGAATGATAAAACAGACCTTGTTGCAATAGCTGCTGGTTCAGGTGCGCAATTAATAGATGTTAGAAAGCCTAAGTCAAGAGCAGACTTGCATTTTTGGGATGGAGCTATTTTTCATGTTACGGTACCCATAGTAGCGGTGATTGGTATGGATTGTGCGATGGGAAAAAGAACGACAGCGCGTATGCTGAAGCAGGCATGTGGTGCAGAAGGGATAAAAGCTGAGATGATTTATACAGGACAAACAGGTTGGTTACAAGGTGGTCAATATGGTTTTATTTTTGATTCAACTTTGAATGATTTTGTTTCAGGAGAATTAGAACATGCCATTGTTAGTTGTTGGAAGGAAACCAATCCTGCTATTATATTTTTAGAAGGGCAATCTTCTCTACGCAATCCTAGTGGTCCTTGTGGCTTAGAAATGTTAATTTCAGGGAACGCAAAACATGTGGTTTTAATTTTTGCACCAAAAAGAAAATATTTTGACAATGAAAAACATTGGGGAGCCATTCCTTCTGTCGCTTCAGAAATTGAACTCATTGAAAAACTGGGATCAAAAGTAATTGCAGTAGCAGTGAATACAGAAAATTGTACCACAGAGGAAGCCTATGCATTTCAAAAGGAGTACGCTGCCAGCTTGGGTTTGCCAGTGTTGCTGCCTATACAAGAAGGGGTTACTCCTATTATTCCAGTACTTAAATCTTTAATGACCACTTAATATGAAAATAGTAGCCGTTAGAGCTTATCTAAAAAAAATGGCTTTAAAAAAGCCTTATACCATTGCTTACAACACTTTTTCGGATGTGTCTTTGGCTTTTCTTGAAATTGAATTAGCTAATGGTATGATAGGTTATGGTTCTGGCAGTCCAGCGGAAGAAGTGGTGGGAGAAACCACAGCGCAGACCGTAGAGAATTTAAATACGGAGTTTGTTTTTAATTTTATTGGAAGAGATATTCGTCATTTTCAACAAATAATATTTGAATCCAATTCGCAATTTCCACATTTGCCAGGCACATTGGCGGCGATTGATATTGCATTGCATGACGCATTTGGAAAATGGATGGGGGTGTCAATTGCTTCTTTTTATGGTCAAAAAATGAATGCCTTGCCCACTTCTATGACGATTGGTATAAAAGGTATAGCAGAGACAATCGAAGAAGCAAAAGCATATGCGGCGATGGGCTTTAAAGTATTTAAAGTAAAAACAGGATTGGATGTGAAAGAAGATATTGAACGTATTAAGGGCTTGTATGGCAGCTTTGGAAACGATTACACCATTCGAGTAGATGCCAACCAAGGTTATGATTTATCAGATTTGCAACACTTTTTAAAAGCTACGGCAGGGTATCCATTAGAATTAATTGAGCAGCCATTGCCTGTTGGCAAGGAACATGACTTATTGCAATTGCCTATGTTAGAAAGAAAAACATTGACAGCAGACGAGGCATTGAAAGATACGCAGGCTGCTTTGCAATTAGCAGCAGGCGATCAGGCATTTGGTATTTACAATATTAAATTGATGAAATGTGGTGGTTTAATTGGTGCAAAAGAAATTGCTACCATTGCTCAAAACGCATTCATTGATTTATTTTGGGGATGTAATGACGAAAGTGTAATTAGTATTACTGCTGCACTGCATATGGCGTATGCTTGTCCAAATACAAAATACATTGATTTAGATGGTAGTTTTGATTTAATGGAAGATTTAGTGACTGGAGGATTTGAAGTGAAAGAAGGATGCTTACTCATCAACAACGCGCCAGGTTTTGGTTTTACAAAAATTTAAAAATAATATCGTGCAGGGAAACCAAACAATAAATAGTTTACAACCAAAACTAGGATTAAGAGCGGCAAGTTTTTTAGTAATCAGTGTGATCATTGGATCAGGTGTTTTTAAGAAAATTGCTCCCATGGCACAGGAGTTGGGTACGCCATGGCTGATTTTGCTTTGTTGGTTTATTGCCGGCATAGTGAGTTTGGCTGGAGCTTTATGTACAGCAGAATTGGTGAGCATGTTTCCCAATTCAGGCGGTGAGTACAATTATTT
The DNA here is from genome assembly GCA_964492205.1 of uncultured Sediminibacterium sp. Taxonomy (GTDB): domain Bacteria; phylum Bacteroidota; class Bacteroidia; order Chitinophagales; family Chitinophagaceae; genus Sediminibacterium. Next base: position 10,071 of record CAZBJP010000029.1, on the reverse strand, counting down.
TCAAAAAATTTATGGACGATTTTTCTCTTTCTTGTACGGTTGGGCAAGCTTTACAGTCATTAAGACGGCAGCCATCAGTGCACTAGCATATATTTTTGCACAGTCATTGAATAGTTTGTTTCCCTTGCCAGTATTGGACTTAAACATAACTTTTTTTGGACTACATTTTTTTGAAAATTTATCGATTAAATTATTAGCAGCATTGTTGATTCTATTGTTAACAATGTTGAATTATAGAGGAGTGCAATTTGCAGAAAAGTTGAGTAGTATTTTAACCTATGCCATGTTGATTGCAATTGCTTTTTTCTTAGTTGTTGGCTTGAATTCTGCTCATGGTAGTATGGATCATCTTGTCACAGCTGCAAAAGGTGCAAGTGCTGAGTTGAATGGATGGACTTTAATGAAAGCTTTGTTTTTGGCTAGTTTGGGTGCCTTTTGGGGTTATGATGGATGGAATAATATAGCCTTCATTGGAGAAGAAATTAAAAATCCAAAACGTAATTTACCTATGGCTTTGGGATTGGGAACTTTAGGAGTAATGACTGTTTATGTGTTGATCAATTTTGTTTTCTTGTATGTGTTACCTATTGATTATTTTATTCAATTGAATGAAACGCCTAATAAAATTGCTGCAGTTGAAGTAGCTGGTCAGATTGGCGGAACAGTTGGCATGATCTTAGTGGCGTGTTTGATTTTGATTACAACGCTAAATTCTACAAATAGTAGCATATTAATGTCTGCACGAATGTTGTATGCGATGGCTAGAGATAAAACATTTTTTCGTCAAGCTATCTCAGTGCATCCAAAGTACAATACACCTGATAAAGCTTTGTTTATACAAGCATTTTGGGCTGTATTTTTGGTTTTTACAGGAAGCTTTGATCAATTAACGGATATGCTCGTTTTTGCCGCTTTTCTTTTTTACGCTGCCACTGCTTTTGGATTAATTTATTTGCGTGTAAAAGCACCTTTCGTAGAAAGAGGTTATAAAGTGATTGGTTATCCAGTTGTTCCATTTTTATTTTTGTTTTTCTGTATCACAATTTGCACCATGACTATAATCAATCAACCAATTGAAGCATTAATGGGATTGGCATTGATTGCTTCTGGATTGCCTGTATATTGGTGGTTGGGAAGGAAATAGTCTAATGGAACAATGTTTAGGGTTGCATTTAATTATTATATAGATTTTAATCTATATATTTAAGTATTTTTAAACTCAACTCATTGAAAAAAGCCTCTTTTTTACTGCTTGCATTACTTGTGTTGGGTATTGCTTTTTATTCTAGTAGAGAATCATCTATATATAAAAAGGTTGTTCCAGAAATTACGGAAAAGCCAATACAATATCAATTATTTCCTTCTCCAGAAAAGAAGGTGCTAGTAAAACAGTTTGAAAAAAAAACTGATGTCAAAGAAGTAAAACAAACAATAGATGAACGTATTTTATATGAACAATTTTTAAGCAGACACGAGTATAATAATAGGGCAAGAAAGGATACTTTAAAGTATACAACAGGAAATAATTTTGAAACTGCAGAAGCAACTGGTGACAATCCAGACTTAGCGTTTGAGCAAGATTATTTAAGAACGATGGATCCTGCTTTAAAACGGCCTACTCCTGAACTGCTCCCCGACATTATGGTGAATAATGCAGTTAAATTAGTTACTGGTGCATTAATGGGTTTGCCAGGTTCAGGAACTTATACCAGTTGGTCACAAAGAGGTCCTTCGAATGTAGGAGGACGAACCAGGGCCATAGCATGGGATCCAAATGATTTAACTGGAAAAAAAGTTTGGGCAGGGGGCGTAACTGGAGGCCTTTGGTATAATAATGATATTACTAATATCAATTCGTCATGGGTGAATGTAGGTGATTTATGGGCAAATTTATCTATCACTCAAATTGCTTTCGATCCTAATAATCCACAAATTATTTATGTATCAACTGGAGAAGGATATCAAGTTGGTAGTTCAAGAGGAGCAGGCATTTGGAAATCAACGGATGGTGGAACAACTTGGTTGCAATTAGAGTCAACGAAATTGATGACCTATATTAATGACATTGTAGTTAGAAATGAAGGAGGAAGTAGTGTGGTGTATGCTGCTATTGATGGAAATTTATACGAAGGATCATGGTCAATTTATCAAAATACAGGTTTGTATAGATCAACAGATGGTGGGACAAGTTGGGCCCAAGTGTTGCCAATCAATGCTAATCCTCCTGGAACTGGCAAGCCCTTCACACCTAGTTCTATATCCATTGCTGATGATAATAGAATTTGGATTGGAACTAAAAGTAGCCCATACAATGGTTCAGATCGTGGAGGAGGAAAAATATTATATTCTGATAATGGTGTAGATTGGACAATCGCTAAATCAGTGGCTGTGACAAATGGGCATGGAAGGGTAACAGTGGTCACTGCACCATCTAATGCAAATTATATTTATGCTTTTATTGAAAAAAATACCGATAACACTGGCTCAGCAATTGAATTAATCAAATCCACCGACAAAGGGCTTAATTGGTCCAATATGACTTTGCCTAATGATGTAGATGATGGTATTGCTGCAACAGATTTTTCAAGAGGGCAAGCATGGTATGATCAAGTGCTTAAAGTAGATCCCAATAATCCACAAACAGTTTATGTAGGTGCAATTGATTTATTTAAAAGTACTAACGAGGGAAGTACTTGGACACAAATTAGTAAATGGTCTGATAATCCAGGCATGGGATCCATAGCACGTTTGTCCTATGTACATGCAGACCAGCATGCGATGGTGTTTAAGCCAGGATCTTCTTCTACAGCTATTTTTGGAAATGACGGTGGTGTTTTTTATAGTGCAAATTTAACAAATGCAAGCACTTCTGCTGTCATCCAACAAAGAAACAATCAATACAATGTTACTCAGTTTTATGCTGCTGCTATGCATCCTAATAGTAGTACCAATTATTATATTGCAGGTGCACAGGACAATGGTACGCAACTATTCAATGCCCCAGGTCTAGCTACCACTTTGGAATTAACAGAGGGAGACGGAGCATACTGTTTTATAGATCAGAATAATCCAAATTATATTATCACATCCTATGTATATAATTATGTTTTTAGGTCAACAGATGGTGGTGCAAATTTTACAGATTTAATATATGATGGACTCACTGGTTCATTCATCAATCCGGCCTGTTATGACAATAATTTACACATTTATTATTCTTATAAAAGTTCAGATGGGACGAATGGGACATTGTATAAAGTAACTGGCATTACTTCCACTCCAGTTACTTCAAGTATTACTATTACAGGATTATCTTCAGATGCGACTGCGTTTAAAATTTCACCTTACACAACAAGTGCTACAACTATGTTTATAGGCACTTCATCAGGGAAAATATTTAAAGTAACCAATGCAAATACTACACCTGTCGTCACTAATATTACTGGAATAAGTTTCCCTACAGGATCAATTTCAAGTATTGATTTAGGCGCAAATGAAAACCAATTATTAGTAACCTTTTTTAATTATGGGGTAAATAAAATTTGGTATTCGAATGACGGAGGAACTACTTGGTTGAATAAGATGGGTGACTTCCCCAATATACCAGCAAGATGGGGCATGTTCAATCCGAAAAATAGGACAAACGATGTAGTGCTTGCGACTGAATTAGGCATTTTTGGTACCACTAATTTTAGTACAAGTACACCCACTTGGACACAGTTAAACAATGGCTTTGCTAATGTGAGAACCGACATGTTACAATATCGTAGTTCAGATGATCAAGTGATTGCAGCAACTCATGGAAGAGGATTATATTCTTCAATGGGTTTTGTAGTTGCACCAACAATCACTTCTTTCACGCCAACTAAGGCCTCAACAGGAACAACCATTACCATTTCAGGGGGGAATTTTAGTGGAACAACAAGTGTAAGTTTTGGCGGGGTTGCAGCATCTACTTTTACAGTTACTTCTGATAATACAATAACAGCAGTGGTGGGTTCCGGCGCTTCTGGTAATGTGGCTGTGGTCAACCCTGGCGGACAAGCCATTAGTCCTGGATTTACGTTTTGTGTAAATTCAACTGCAAATTTAAGTTCTGGTATTAACTCAAATAATCAAACAGTTTGTCAGAATACATCCATTAATCCAATCACTTATGCCACAAATAATATATCAAGTTTGTCCGTTATTGGTTTACCCGCTGGACTAACAGCAGATATCACTTCAAATCAAGTGACCATTACGGGAACACCTACAATTGCTGGTTCATTTAATTATACTTTGACTTTATCAGGGGGGTGTCAATCGATTATTACAACAGGAACTATTACAGTCACTGCTTCAAATACAATTAGTTTAACATCTCCAAATGGATCTAATGAACAAACTATTTGTGTCAATACTTCCTTAGCCAATATCACTTATTCAACCACTGGAGCTACAGGTGCAATCGTTACAGGATTGCCTGTAGGCGTCACAAGTGCTTGGGTTGCGAATGTATTAACCATTGCAGGCACACCAATTACATCAGGTGTATTTACCTATACCATTAATCTTACAGGTGGCTGTTCAAGTGCAACAACTATTGGGACAATTAAAATTGATGGAGAAAGTATCGCAGGAAATGCGACGGCTTCTAGTACGGAAATTTGTGTCGGGAAAAATACTTCTATTACCTTATTGGAAAATACTGGTTCTGTTATATGGCAATCTTCTGTAAATGGAATAGATAGTTGGATTGAAGCAACAGGCGGAACTGGTTCGAAAACGAATTCGTATACAACGCCTAACTTGTCAACGAAAATTTTTTACCGTGCGTCAGTAAAAAATGGAGTATGTGTTGCCAAGTCAACTAATGTGCTTACTATAAACACTATAGATATACCTGCTGCTCCTCTTGTTACGAATCAAAATATTTGTAAAGACACCATTCTTGTTACATTAACTGCAACACCAAGTGAGGGTAATAAATTAATATGGTATGGTTCAAATGAAACAGGTGGCTCAGGTGTATCATCTTCTCCTATTATTAATACAGCGGTAATTGGTTCATACAATTATTATGTTAGTCAAAGTAATTCAATTGGCTGTGAAGGTCCAAGGGCTAAATTAGCGGTCAAGATTACTGGATATCCTGCATTGCCAACAATCAAAAGAGATACAACAAATAATTTAGTCTCTTCTAATTTTTTTGGAAATCAATGGTACAAAGATCAAGTACTCTTGTCTGATACTAGTCAAATCATCAAGCCAGTTGCTGCTGGGTATTATACTGTGAAAACAATTGTTGATAATTGTGCAAGTAGTTTGAGTGATCCTTACTATTATGTAAATCTTGTCACTGACATTTTTAACATAGAAAAAAATGAATTTATCAAGTTATATCCAAACCCAATTTTAAATGATTTAAAAATTGACTTCTATTTAAATAAGTTTCAAAAAGTGAATATTAGTATTTACAACACTACTACAGGTAATAAAGTGATTTATCTTGTAGACAGATTATCTGGAATAAATATTGATGTACGCAATTTGCCTTCTGGCACTTATGTGGTATTAGTAAGTTCGAGTTCTAATCAAATTATCTACAAACAAAAATTGATTAAGTTTTAGCAAATACTTTAATATTTATCATAGAGATTTAGGTATTGGTTTTTTTGAGAAACGCTTAATGATTTGCACCTTTTCTTTTTCTAGAAATTTTAGGTATGATTCGGCAATTGGAGATAGCTTCTTTTCTTTTAACCATATTAATCTCCAAGTGGTTTGAATAGGGAGTCCCTTTTTCGGTATGATTTTTAGTAACCCCGATTCAATTTCATTTCTAATGCCAATCAAGGGCATAATAGAATAGCCAAGTCCTGCGATTATAGCTTGTTTGACTGCTTCATTTGAAGTAAGTTCTATTTTCTTATTTATTTTGATTTTGGCTTTATTAATAAATTTTTCCATCACTTGCCTTGTACCTGAGCCCTCTTCTCTAAAGATAAAAGGGATATGATCAAAGCTTGTATCATTTTTTTTCAATTCTAAGGAAGAAATATTGCCAACTAGAAATAGTTCGTTTTCAATTAAATCAAATTTATTGACTTGAATATTTTCAGGCAATATGGAAACAAGCGCAAAATCTACTTCGTTTTGTAGTAAGCTACTTATTACTTTTGATTTATTCGTAACATCCATTGTTAAGTCAACACTTTTATTTCGCTTTAAAAAATCAGCTAAAAAGTAAGGCATAATATATTTTCCTGTTGAAACAATCGCAATTTTTAATTGTCCAGCTAAATTATTTTTAAAGTTTTGAGACCTGTAGTTTATATTATCAACCTGATTTATAATACTTTCAGCAGCTACTGCAATTTCTTTTCCAAGTGCAGTAACGTGTATTCTTTTTTGAATAATTTCAATTAGTGGGTGGTCAAATTGTTGTTGAAAATTTTTCAATTGTATGGATATGGCTGGTTGCGTTAGATTTAATTGCTCTGCTGATTTTGTAATACTTAATGTTTGAGTGACTTTTAGGTATATTCTTAGTTGATGTAAAGTATAATTCATAAATTTTATTTATGTCAAATATAATAAAAATAAATAAAAATTATATATAATAATCCTACAACTTTGTGTCCACAAATAAGAACACTATGCATGTTTTAATTGTTTATTTCATAATACTTACTTTACTCTTTTTAAGTAGTATTACCTATTCAAGTAGTTATACGAAAGAGGAGTTAGACACTTTGTCAATACTTTTTTTACGGCCATTTTTTCTTATTTTTTTCATGGCGCTTGTTTTTTTGTATTTAGTTATCCATCATTTTAAAAATAAAGGCAAAAGCAATTGACTATAAAGACATCTTATTTTAAAAATAAAACTTGTTTAATTGTTACAAAACATCAAAAAGAGCAAGTAATAGCACCAGTATTAAAGAAAATATTAGAATTAAATTGTATTAATAATCCAATAATAGATACGGACAGTTTGGGCACTTTTACTGGAGAAATTGAAAGGTTAAAGAATCCATTGGAAACCGTAAAAGATAAATGTTTGTTGGGTGCTCGCCAACCAAATATCGATTTTGTTGTTGCTAACGAAGGGTCCTTTGGTAGTCATCCCTTGATTCCTTTTGTTAAAGTTGATGAAGAATATATATGTATCTACGACATGAAGGAACAAGATTTCATCGTGGAAAAAATGATTTTTTTTGAAACTAATTTTTCAACAGAATTAGTCACTGATCTGGATCAACTTGATGCAGTTTTACTTAAGTTAAATTTTCCATCTCACGGTATTATTCTAAGGGCTAAGGATCAATTTATCAAGAATATTAAAGATCCTATTTTGATTAAAAAAAATGTAAAAGCGTTATTAGATAAGTATGGACAATGCAATATTGATAGTGATATGCGCGCAATGAATAATCCTACTAGAATGGCTTGTATAAGTCAATTGACTTTGAAACTAACTAATACACTATTGTCGCAATGCAATCAATGTGGTTGGCATGGATTTGCAGTAAGTCGGGAGGTAGCAGGTTTGAAATGTAGCTTGTGTTACAAACCAACAAAAAGTATACTTTACCAATTGTACAAATGTAAAAAATGTGCATTTGAATTAAAAAAAATGTTTCCTCATAAGAAAGAACTTGAAGACCCCACTTATTGTGACTGGTGTAATCCTTAACTTAAATAATAGAAATGAATTTTAATTTACTATTTGAAAATTTGACAAATCCAGCATTACTATTTTTTTTGTTAGGAATAGTGGCAGTTTTATTAAAGAGTGATCTTGCTATACCAGAAAACACTTCAAAATTTATTTCATTGTACTTGCTATTTTCAATTGGCTTTAAAGGTGGTCAAGAGCTATCTCATGAATCGTTTGATCAAGCATTAATTATTAAATTATTATTTGGATTTGTATTGTCTTTGTGTATTCCATTGTACACTTTTTTTATTTTAAAAAAAAGATTTAATATATACGATTCAGCTGCAATTGCTGCTTCATATGGTTCTGTAAGTGCAGTAACATTTGTTACTGCAGTGACTTATATGGAGTTAAAAGGCCTTCAAGTAAGTGGTCATATGGTTGCAATAATGGCTTTGATGGAATTTCCAGCTATTATTATCTCCATAGTTTTAATGTCCATTTTTGATCTTCAGAAAGAGCAACGTTTAAGTGGTCTAATTAAACATGCATTAACCAATGGGAGTGTCGTTTTAATTCTGGGAAGTCTTATCATAGGGTTTTTAGCAAATCCATTACAAGCAGAGGGAATTAGGCCATTTACTACTGATATATTTAAGGGGTTTTTATCTATTTTCCTTTTAAATATGGGCATCATCAGTGGAGGTAAACTGAAATCTTTATTTAAATATGGAAATACACCTTTTCTATTTGCAACATTAATTCCATTGATCAATGGGTGCGTTGTAGCTTATTTAAGTCATTTTTTGATGAACGACCTGAGTGATCAATTCATATTTTCAATTTTAGCTGCCAGTGCATCTTATATAGCTGTACCCGCAGCGATGAAGATTGCTGCACCCAAATCAAATCCTGGTTTATTTATTCCTATGGCACTGGCCATCACATTTCCAGTGAATATTACAATTGGAATGCCACTTTTTTATTATATCATCTCAAATATTTAATAGTTAAATGAAGCAGTATTATTCTATCGATTTAGTTAATAGCTATTTTTCAAAACAAGAAGCAACAGAGTTGATCTTAGGGTTGCTTGATTATAAGATTGAGCTACATTCTAAAAAATTGTTTTCAACAAAAGTAAAGTATGGTATAGAAGATGAAGATTCAAAATACCGGCTTGAACGACTTTGTGTTTCTCGTGAGCAAATCAAGGCATTTTTAGATGAGAGTGTAGATACGCATTTCAAATTAAGTGCTGAATTGAAAATCGAACCTAAATCTAGAGATTAAATGACTAAATTAAATTTGAATGATTATAAATAACATTTCAGTTGCAATTGAAGCACTAAATAAAGGAAGTATTATTGGCTTGCCAACAGAAACAGTATATGGCTTGGCTGGTAATGCATTGAATGAAAAGGCTGTAAAACATATTTATGAATTAAAAAATAGGCCAACTACTAATCCACTTATTTTACATACCCATTCATTGGACGAGGTTTCAAAATATGTGATAAAAATTCCTCCTGTTGCTTTGAAATTAGCTGATGCATTTTGGCCAGGACCACTCACACTATTACTGCAAAAAAATGCTTCAATTCCATATTGTGTAACTTCAGGAAGTGAGCAAGTTGCTGTCAGGATTCCAAATCATCCAGTAGCCATGTCCTTATTAAGTAGTTTAGCGTTCCCTCTTGTGGCGCCAAGTGCCAATCCATATACGAGAATTAGTCCAACCACAGCACAAATGGTTTTCGATTATTTTGGAACCCAATTACCCGTCATATTAGATGGTGGAAGTTGTAAAAAAGGTATTGAATCTACTATTATAGGTTTTGACGGAGATGAACCAATTGTTTATAGGCAAGGTGCAATAAGTATCGACGCAATTGAATTTGTTGTTGGAAAAGTGAAATATAATGTGATGCATTCTGTTGTAACACCAGGTATGTCTAATGTACATTATGCACCTAGGACAAGTATGTTTATTGTAGATGATGTTTTAGAGTTTATCAGTACAAACCCTGGTTTAAAAATTGGATTCATCGGCATGGGAGATGATTTTGTTGTCCATTCAAATATTAAATTTGTTACACTTACTAAAAGCAATGATTTAGAAGAAGCAAGTGCTAATTTATATCAATCTATGTATTACTTAGACGGATTAAATTTAGATTGTATTATTATAAAAAAATTTCCAGAATTGGGTATTGGTAAAGCATTGAATGATAGAATTACGCGTGCTACATTTAATGCGAGATGATTTCACATAAGATTAGATTTGCCTAAATTTAAAGATCTAGTTCATATGTAGCATGAAGTCAGATTATTAACATTTTGCTACGCCGTCTTTCCAATCCATTGGCAAACCCAAAGCACTCGGGACTGTCAACTCTCATTTCATTCGAGTTGACTTCCTCGGC
>CAZBJP010000028.1:12271-18034 GCA_964492205.1 uncultured Sediminibacterium sp. | reverse complement strand
TGCAACCCCCTGCACCACCACTTCGTGCTGTTTCCATCTTTACATCAGCAGGATTCAATACAAAATCTACTTCCTCTGCCTCAGGCATCACAGCTACGGTTGCAGCTGAAGTGTGCACCCTGCCTTGCGTTTCAGTACTTGGTACTCTTTGTACGCGGTGTACACCACTTTCAAATTTCAAAGTACCATACACATCTTCACCTGTTACTTCTAAAATTACTTCCTTGTAACCTCCCACAGAACCTTCACTCTCACTTGCTACGGCCACTTTCCATCCTTTTTTTTGACAATACCTGGTATACATGTTTAATAAATCACCTACAAATAAACTCGCTTCATCTCCACCTGTACCAGCTCTTAATTCAATAATAGCATTCTTGTCATCTTGAGGATCTTTTGGAATCAATAATTTCGTCAACTCTTTCTCTAAAGCCTCTCTTTCTTCTTCCAAAGCTGGCAATTCCATTTTCGCCAATTCGCGCATATCTGCATCGTCACCGTTTAAGCTTTCTTTAGCAAATTTATGTTCTGACAATACTTTCACATAGCGCTCGTAAGGAATCACAATCTTCTCTAAAGAACGGTATTCCTTACTGAATTTTCCAAATTCAGATTGGTTATTGATAATTTCTGGATTGGTTAAAGCCACCCCTACTTGGTCAAATCTAGCTTTTATGGCTTCTAATTTATCTAACGTTTTTCTGTGCGCAAAAATAGTTATTTTAGTTGTCAATTAAAAGGATACTACCTATGAAATACCTATCCATCCTGTTTTGTGCTATCAGCCTTTCCGGATTTGCCCAAAAAATTCACTACAAATCGGTTCTAGTAGATACCCATAATGATGCGCCTACTGCTTGTATCGAAAAGAAAGTAAGTTTCGACCAAGACTTGACTGGCATCAACCATTCAGATTTGAAAAGATTCAAAAAAGGTGGATTGGATTATCAATTATTCTCTATTTGGTGTGACGGAGAAAAAGTGAACCCATACGCTTGGGCCATGCGCGAGATGGACACAATGGATGCCGTCGCTGCAAGAAACCCAGATAAAATGATCATAGCTAAAGATTGGAAGACGATAAAATCCGCTTTAAAAGCTGGTAAGATAGTTGCTCAATATGGTGTAGAAGGTGGGCATATGCTTGAAGATAAAATTGAAAGACTAGATACATTTTATAACCGAGGTGTTCGTTACATGACACTAACTTGGAATAATTCCCCTAATTGGGCGAGTTCACATGCAGATGAAAAATCAAATAAATTCAATCAAACAAAAGGCTTGAATGATTTTGGAAAACAAATCGTTCAAAGAATGAATCAACTTGGTATCATGGTAGACCTATCACATGTAGGTGAAAACACTTTTTGGGATGCCATTAATACGAGTACAAAACCCGTAATCGCATCTCATAGTAATGCTTATAGCATTTGTCCTGTTACAAGAAATTTAAAAGACGATCAAATTAAAGCAATCGGCAAAAATGGCGGGGTGATTTTCTTAAACTTTTTTTCAGGATTTGTTGACAGCAATTTTAGTAAAAAAGATATGGCCTTCCGAAAAGCACATGCTACAGAATTAGATTCTTTATTAGGTACTGGCATCCAAAGAGAATATGCATTCACTTTATTATCTAATAAATATAAAGCAGAAAGCGAAGCCATTAAACCTACCATTGAACAATTAATGCAACACTTTGACCATATTGTTAAATTAATAGGTATAGACCATGTGGGCATTGGCTCTGACTTTGACGGCATTAATTCTGCACCTCAGGGATTGAGTAGTGTTTTGGACTATCCTAATTTCACCAAGGCACTTATCGCGAGAGGTTATTCGAATAAGGATATTAAAAAAGTATTGGGTGGAAATTTTTTACGTGTTTACCGTATGAATAATTCAAACTAAATCAACCTCAAGGCCCTCGTTTATGTAAGGCCTTGAAAAATCATTAGCCATAAATAAACAGCCTTTAAATTTTGTTAAGGGCTGTTTTATTTTAATAATTCAATAATTTCTGCATCATTTCACCTAAGCGATCATTCGCAAGAAATTGTTTCTCTAATGTTTTATTAAATGGAATAGGTGTGTCTAGAGAAGCGCAACGCATGATAGGAGCATCTAAATGTTCAAAGCAATGCTCTGCCACCCATGCACTAATCTCTCCCCCAATACCTCCTGTTAAATTATCTTCATGTAAAATCATTAATTTACCAGTAGCTTCTACTGCAGTTTTAATAGCCGTATAATCCAATGGTGATAAGGTTCTTAGATCAACTATATAAATAGATTGATCCGCATGTGCTTGTTGATATGTTTTAGCCCAATGCACCCCCATTCCATATGTAATAATGGTTGCATCTGTACCTATTTGTACCACATGGGCTTTGCCAATTTCAATTTGATACATCGCATCTGGAATTTCCTCCTCGATACTTCTATACAAAGCTTTATGCTCAAAATATAAAATTGGATTAGGTTCTGCTAAGGCTGCAATTAATAATCCTTTTGCATCGGTTGGATTGGATGGGTAGACCACTTTTAATCCAGCTACATGGGTGAACCAAGCTTCATTAGATTGAGAATGGAATGGACCCGCGCCCACACCAGCACCTGTAGGCATGCGCACCACCACGTCGGCATTTTGTCCCCATCGGTAATGCATTTTTGCTAAATTATTGACAATCTGATTGAATGCTACTGTGACAAAATCAGCAAACTGCATCTCCACCACCGACTTTATACCCTCCATGCTTAAACCTAATGCAGCACCCACTATGGCACTCTCACAAATAGGTGTGTTGCGGATTCTTTGTTTACCAAATTGATCTACAAATCCTTCAGTGATTTTAAAAGCACCTCCATACTCAGCAATATCTTGTCCCATGATAATCATCTCTGGATATTTTTCCATTGACTGCCTTAGTGCATCACTTATTGCTTCAATAAATCTCTTGTTTGTTTTCTTTTCTGTTTGCACAAAAGTTAAATCAGGAATAGTTGCTCCAGAAGTTGGCGCAAATAAATCTGCTAGCTCTGCTTCAATAGAAGGTTCAAATATTTCTGGCTCCATAGCAATTCTTAGATCCGCATCCATTTGTTCTTTAAATCGATTACGAATATCAGCCACTTGCATTTCAGTGAGTACCTGCTCTTGAATTAAAAATTGTTCGTAATTTTTAATTGGATCTTTTAATGCCCATGTTTCCATCAAATGCTTTGGCACATATTTCACACCACTCGCTTCCTCGTGCCCACGCATTCTAAATGTTTCGCATTCTATTAAATAAGGCTTTTGCTGATTGATGCAATATTCACGTACACCTTTCACTGTTTGGTATACTTCTAAAATATTATTTCCGTCGATGCGAACCCCCTCCATACCATAGCCTTTTGCACGGTCCACTAAATGAGCGCATTTATATTGCTCATTGGTTGGTGTACTTAAACCATACCCATTGTTCTCGATGATAAAAATGACTGGTAAATTCCAAACTGCTGCTACATTTAACGCTTCATGAAAATCACCTTCACTTGTGCCCCCATCTCCAGTAAATGCCATGCTTGCTTTTAACTGTCCTCTTTGCTGATAGGCTAAAGCAACCCCATCAGCAATGGCTAATTGAGGACCCAAATGAGAAATCATACCACATACATGATGGGCTTTACTACCAAAATGAAAACTTCTTTCTCTCGCTTTACTATAACTACTTCTGTCTCCCTGCCATTGTTTGAATAGATCAACCAAAGGCATTTTGCGCGAAGTAAAAACACCTAAGTTTCTATGTAATGGCATAATCCACTCGGTAGGATCCATTGCTAGAGTTGCGCCAACAGCAATTGCTTCTTGACCAATCCCACTAAACCACTTGCTAATTTTACCTTGCCTTAGCAACACTAACATTTTCTCTTCAATCATCCTTGGCCATAAAATGGACTCGTATAAATGAACCAACTCCTCATTGCTCAGGCTACCACGCTTATATTCCATTAGTCTTTAGAATTCAACTTGCTTAATAATTTCAACATTTCAAGATACAACCACACCAATGTAACTAATAATCCAAAAGCACCATACCATTCCATGTATTTTGGTGCACCCATTTCAGCCGCTTTTTCAATTGCATCAAAATCTAATAATAAATTCAATGCTGCGATGCCTACTATAAATAAACTAATGCCAATACTCAATGGAGAACTATCAAAAGCAAAACCCATTTCAAAACCAAACATGCTTGCTATCCAAACAATTAAATAAAATAAGCCAATGCCCAATGTTGCAGACATGATGATGGATCTTAATTTATTTGTAACAGTAATAATTCTGAAATTATACAAGAAAAACATCGCTACAGCCACCCCTAATGTTAGGCCTACTGCATGCAAAATAATATTTGGATAATTTGCTGCAAATAAAGCATTGAACACAGCACTAATTCCTCCAATAAATAGTCCTTCAAAAATTCCGTAAGCAGGTGTGATATAGCCAGCCCATTTTGGTTTAAACATCACCACCAATGCCAGGATTAACCCCCCAATTGCACCAGAGATCATTAAAATAGTTGCTGTTTTAGTATTACCCTCGGCATATACATTCCACACATACATTGCCGACGCCATTACCATCAATAATAAAAAACCAAATTTGTTAATGGTACCGCGCACACTCATTACACCAAATGCAGTGGCATTCTCATGTAATGATTTATCAAATATTTTTTCTGTTAAAGTAGGATTACCTGTTTTAAATGTAGACATAATAATAGATTTTATCTACTATAAAAGTACAAAATTGCAATGAAACTAAACCTTTAAAAATTGTTAATCCCTTGGTTTTTTAGACCAGGATATTGATCCAATAAGGCAAATTGGTATTTATTACCATATTTTAAATATTGAACAAACTGAACCAGCTTAATGGAATCCTCGGGTTTTCTGAACATATGATCGTGCATAAGCACAATTAAATGATTTTTGGTTCTGTTTTCGTTATGCTGAAACATGCTATCTACTATAAATGCCATTCTTTCTGGACTTTGAATAGGTCTTCCGGATTTTGTATATCGCCACTCCACATCCCAGCCTACTACATCAAATCCAGCACTATCTAGTTTATGCACTAATGGACGAACTAATTTACTCGTTGAATGAATAGAAGCTGTACTCCACCCATTGTTACCTGGTAAACGAACTATATTATTTTTTGTATTTAAAACTTGCGCTGCTTGTTTAAAATCTTCCAAAGCTGAATCTGGTTGATGATAGAATTTCAAATAGTCCCCATAGGTATGAGAGAAACTATGATTCGTCAATAAAAACAAATTAGGTTGATCAAGAATTCTTTGGTACAATTTTCTTCCCCATTTAGACCTTGATTGATGAAAACCAATCTGAAAAAAAGTCGCTTTTATATTTTCTTGTTCACAAATGTCAATGCAACTAGAAGTGCCAAATAAGGGCCCATCATCAAAGCTTAAGTACACATATTTTACTGTGCTATCTAATGAGTGCTTTTCTTTGTGTTTAGCAACCCCAACTGTTTGATCAAACTGCTTTTCTTCAAACCAAGAAGCATTAGCCCAAAGCATAATACATTGGCATATAAGGTAAAAAAGAGACCAAATGGACATAAAACATTGAAATTGAAGGCGCAAACTTAAACAAGAAATCATAATTATCCGATAAAAGATGCGGTTTTAGAGGCGATGCATTGTAACTTTGTCATCCAATTGATGCAATATGCAAAAAGAAGTTGTTTTACAA
>CAZBJP010000028.1:8936-12261 GCA_964492205.1 uncultured Sediminibacterium sp. | reverse complement strand
CTTATTAGGAATCGATTTAGCGACTTTCCCAGATTTTCCTGCGGAGATTAGAGCACCTATCGGAACCCTGCCAGGTGTTAGTGGATTTCAGATTCACTTTAGTTCAAATCCAGTTTACACGCCAGGTGATACCTGTGATGTATTAGTGGCAATGAATGCTGCAGCATTAAAAGTAAATTTAAAGAGCTTAAAAAAGGGCGGGAAAATTATTGCAAATATTGAAGGATTTGATGCAAAAAATTTAAGACTAGCTGCTTATCCAGAAGGAGTCAATCCATTAGAAGATGGCAGCTTGGATGGTTATGAATTAACCAAAGTAGATATCACCAAACTAACTAGAGAAGCATTAAAATCGAACACTGAATTAGGTACTAAAGAACGTGATCGTGCAAAGAACATGTTTGTACTTGGTTTGATCTATTGGCTGTATAATAGAAGTCTAGACAACACAATTGATTTCTTAGAAGAGAAATTTGGCAAGAAGGAAAATATTTTAAAGAGTAATATTGACGTATTAAAAGCAGGATACTATTATGGAGAAACTGCTGAATTATTCAATGCAAGGTATAAGGTAGAAAAATCAAAAATGGAACCAGGTACTTATAGAAGTATCATGGGTAACCAAGCTTTATCGATGGGCTTAATTGCAGCTGCACAAAAAAGTGGACTACCCTTATTCCTTGGATCCTATCCAATCACACCTGCTTCTGATATTTTACACGAACTAAGTAAGTACAAAAATTTCGGCATTAAAACATTCCAAGCTGAAGATGAAATTGCAGGTATAACTGCAGCTATTGGCGCAAGCTATGGTGGGTCAATTGGTTTAACCACTACTTCTGGACCAGGTATGGCTTTAAAGACAGAAGCGATTGGATTAGCCACCATGTTAGAAATTCCATTAGTGATTGTAAACATACAAAGAGGAGGCCCTTCTACTGGTTTACCAACTAAGACGGAGCAAAGTGATTTAATGCAAGCTTATTACGGCCGAAATGGTGAAGCACCAATTCCAGTTTTAGCTGCATCTACTCCGAGTGATTGTTTCTTTATGGCATTTGAAGCAGTAAAGATTGCATTGCAACATATGACACCTGTCATTCTTTTGAGTGATGGCTACATTGCAAACGGCGCTGAGCCTTGGAAATTTCCTGCAGCAGCTGACTTACCAACCATTGAAGTAAAATTCAAAACTGGTTTAGCAGAAGGAGAAGAGAAGTTTTTACCCTACAAAAGAGATGATAAATTAGCTAGACCATGGGCTGTGCCTGGTACGGCTGGATTAGAACACCGAATTGGAGGCATCGAAAAACAACATGAAACAGGTAATGTGAGTTATGATCCGGAGAACCACGAATTTATGGTAAAAATGAGACAGGCTAAAGTTGATAAGATTGCTGACTTTATTCCTTTACAAACTATAGATAGCGGTGCGTCAAAAGGAAAAGTATTGGTTCTTGGATGGGGATCAACTTATGGTACTATTAAGAGTGCAGTGTTACAATTACAAAGTCAAGGCAAAGCGGTAAGCCATGCCCATATTAAATACATGCGTCCGTTTCCAAAAAACTTAGCTGAAATTCTAGCTCAATTCGAAACCATTTTAATTCCAGAAATTAATAATGGACAATTAATTAAAATAATTAGAGACCAGTTTTTAGTGGATGCAAAACCTTACAATAAAATCATGGGTATCCCTATTACAAAACAAGAATTGATTTCTGCAATCGAATCTTATTTATAATAATTAATACTATAAAAAAGCGCTTCAAATTGTATAGATTGAAGCGCTTTTTTATGCTTTAAACTTTGCTTTTTTCTTGGCTTCTTTTTGAAAGTATTTACACAAATCTTTAATACCGCAATCGTCACATTTTGGGCTGCGCGCTAAGCATGTATAGCGGCCATGTAAGATAAGCCAATGATGTGCCTTATGCACTAAAGCAGAGGGTATATTTTTGATCAATTCCTTTTCTACAGCTAACGGAGTACTCGCTGTCATTGGCACTAAACCAATTCTTCTACTCACTCTATACACATGGGTATCTACAGCCATGTTCGGTTGTTGATCAATGACACTGGTGATTACATTCGCTGTTTTTCTTCCTACTCCCGGCAACTGAACCAATTCATCGATTGTCATAGGTACTTCACCGTTGAATTTTGCAAGTAATAATTGACTCATGCCAATTAAATGTTTTGTTTTATTATTCGGGTAAGAAATACTTCTGACTAATGGAAATAAATCATCAAAACTGGCTTTGGCCATGGCTTCAGGACTAGGATATTGATTGAAAATACCAGGGGTTGTCAAATTCACACGTTTATCGGTACATTGAGCAGAAAGAATCACTGCGACCAATAATTGAAATGGATTGTCATAAGTCAGTTCCGTTTCTGCTACTGGAACATGTTTTAAGAAATAATTGATTACACCTTTATAACGTTCTTGTTTTTTCATGCAAGGTTATACTTATTTGCTCTTTTCATTTCTTGCAGCAAGCGTATCTTCAAATAAATACACTTCTTCACCTTCTCTTCTTAACAGATAACGTTCTCTTGCATATTTTTCTACCGCACCTGGATTACTCTGAAGATTGTTCAATTGTTCTTGCGTCGTAGAAATTTCTTTTTGGTAATAGGCTTTCGCATCTTCCAATTTATTCAATTCAGCTGCACGATCTCTTTGAGTGAAAAAATCTCTTTGATCAAAGAATAACATCCAAACTACAAAAGCCAAAATGGCTATAAAATAGCGATTGGCTAAAAATGGAATTAGTTTTTTGATTGCTTGCATAATAAAATATTATCCTAAAATTAGCACAGTTATTAGAATACGCCAATAATATTCAACAAAAAAGGAGCCCCAATAATGGAGCTCCTTGGTATTTCAATCTTTGTTGTATTATTTGTTACCAAACTTCAATTTACCCTTTGTTGGGAAAAATCCAGTTTCTCCTAATTGCTCTTCAATACGGATCAATTGATTGTACTTAGCCATACGATCAGAACGTGATGCTGAACCTGTCTTAATTTGACCACAATTCAACGCAACCGCCAAGTCAGCAATCGTATTATCTTCTGTCTCACCACTTCTGTGTGACATGATGGTATTATAACCATTGTTTTGTGCTAAGCTCACAGCATTGATTGTTTCTGTTAAAGTACCAATTTGATTTACTTTAACTAATAAACCATTTGCAATTTTTTTATCAATACCAGTTTGCAAACGATTTACATTCGTTACAAATAAATCGTCACCAACTAATTGACATTTGCTTCCAATTGTATCTGTCAAATTCTTCCAGCCAGCCCAATCATCTTC
>CAZBJP010000028.1:8561-8926 GCA_964492205.1 uncultured Sediminibacterium sp. | reverse complement strand
ATTTTTTTACCCAGCTCTCCCAATATCTTACTAATTGATCAGAGCTCATTTCTTTACCAGAACTCTTGTGGAAAACATATTTCTTTTTCTTTGCATTCCATAGCTCACTATTCGCTGCATCCATTGCAATAGCAATTTGAGAACCTGTTTTGTAACCAGCAGATTGGATTGCTTCTAATACCGTTTCAATTGCTTCTTCATTACTTTGGATATTTGGCGCAAATCCACCCTCATCACCTACATTAGTGCTATATCCTTTTTTCTTCAAAGTGCTTTTTAATTGGTGGAAGATTTCCACGCCCCAACGTAATCCTTCGCTAAAACTAGGTGCGCCTACTGGCATGATCATGAATTCTTGGAAATCA
>CAZBJP010000028.1:0-8551 GCA_964492205.1 uncultured Sediminibacterium sp. | reverse complement strand
ATACTTACCGCTAAGATAGCGTTAGCTCCTAATTTACTCTTGTTAGCTGTGCCATCTAAATCAATCATCACCTGATCAATTGCAGCTTGTGAAGTAATATCAAACCCAATTAATGCGTCTGCAATAGATGTGTTCACATTCTTTACTGCCTTCAATACACCTCTACCTAAATATTTCTTTTTATCGTTATCTCTTAATTCTGCAGCCTCGTGAATACCAGTACTCGCTCCGCTTGGAACAGCAGCACGACCCATTGCACCATCGTCAGTTAATACATCCACCTCAACGGTTGGATTCCCTCTACTATCTAAAATTTGTCTTGCATGTACTTCAATAATGTAACTCATAATTGGATGATTTATTATTTTCTAAAAAATTAATTGCGTTTAAGTCTGCGCAATTTACACCCATTTTGTTTAATGAGTAAGCAATTTGAAGATTTCTTCTAAACTTGCTTCCTGAGTTTGCAAACGTTCGATGTGCAAGCCTTTCTCCAAAGCCAAAGCCATCACATATTGCCTAGCTTGATCCAATTCTTTGGTGTCCTTTGCTTGAATGACTAACGTACGTTTGTCGAATTGTTCTAAAAGCTTGTATTGTAATTGAATGTGCGGCATGTGCACCGTCATGTCTTCTTGAAAATGCACCAACAAATTGTGCTGACTGGACCGTGTCAATTCTTCAATGGATTGATTGGCAACTAACTTACCTTGATGTAAAACCAATACCCTATCTGTTATTGCAGCCACTTCTTGTAAAATATGAGATGAAAATAAGATCATCGCATTGGCGCTTAGTGACTGAATCAATCCCCTGATTTCAATTAATTGATTTGGATCTAAGCCAGAAGTTGGCTCATCCAATAAGATCAATTCAGGTGCATGTAAAATAGCTGCAGCAATGCCTACTCTTTGTTTAAAACCTTTGGATAAAAATCCTATTTTTTTTTGCTGCATGGATTGTAATCCAGTTTGCAAAATCACTTCTTGAGTTCTTTTTGTAGGAGATGGTATGGCATGAACACGAGCTAAGAAATCCAAATACTCGAGTACATATAAATCTTCGTACAATGGATTAGACTCAGGCAAATAACCAATCTTTTTTTTATACGCTACTTCATTCTTTTGTAATTCAATGCCTGATAACTGAATCGATCCTGTATCAGGGCTAAGAAATCCAGCAATCATTTTTAGCGTGGTACTCTTTCCAGCTCCATTAGGTCCAAGAAATCCAACAATTTCACCTGGCTGAATGGTAAAACTTAAAGACTCAACAGCTTGAAATTGATCAAATTTTTTAGATATAGACTGTACAATAAATGACATCCTCAAAAGTAAAGCTTTATTCTAAATCTTTAGAGCTTGAAGGCAATTGATCGTATTCTCCCTTGAATCCATAATATCCAAAAATGAAAAAGCCGATACAAATAGGTGTAAATATAATTAAAATGATCACCCACTGCAAACTCACATTTGCTCGAGTGATAGCTGTTGCTGCACCAATTTTTTGAATGGCCTGTGCTATCAAGAACCAAATAATGGCAGGAGCTAAACACATCCAAACCAAACCCAATATTTTTTTTATTCTATTCATAAGTATTATTTTTTTAATCCATTACTTCTTTATCTACTTTATTGGACAAATAGATCACACCAATAAACAAACAAATTGCCGCTACACCAATTGGGTACCATAAACCTGCGAGTGGATCTCCAGTTGGATTATTTGTTGTTTTTGTAAACTCAACAATTAATGTACCTAAGAATGGCACCAAGCCACCAAATACGCCATTGCCAATATGATATGGCAGCGACATGGATGTGTAACGAATTTTTGTGGGGAACAATTCCACCAAGAACGCAGCAATTGGACCGTATACCATAGTCACATAGAGTATTTGAACAAAAACCAACCAAATTAAATTCCAGTAAGTAGTATGATCTAATGTTTTTTCAACTGTTAAATTTGGTTTTACTGATTTTGAAACAAGTGACAGGGTGGCGATTTTAGTTGTATCTACTTTGACTCCACTTGCCAACTTTAACGATAAAACAACTGTATCCATTTTAGCTGCATCTTTTGCGTTAACTACTACATATTGAACCCGTCCAGCATTGGGGTCCTTGATTGCAGCTGTTAAATGCAAAGTGTCTGTAATTGTGTAGCTAAAAATGGCCCCATCCGTATATGCTGTATCTATTTTTTGTACCACCAATAATTTAGCAGGATCTTTTACATCAATATAGGCGATCTTTTCTGAAGCGATGGTATGAGCTAAATCTATTTTCTCCACGCGATTATAGGCATTTGTCGCATCTAAAAAATATTGATAAATAGGCCTATAAGTAATAATACCTGCTAACATGCCCAACATCATAATCCATTTTCTACCAACACGATCACTTAAATATCCAAATACCACAAAAAATGGTGTGGCAAATAAAATAGCCCATAACATCAAGTTCCTTGATTGTACGAATTCCACTTTGCAAACCGTTTCAATAAAACTTTGTGCATAAAACTGTCCTGTATACCAAATCACCCCTTGTCCCATTACAGCGCCAAACAATGCCAACAATACCATTTTAAAATTGGCTTTATGCCCAAAACTTTCTTTCAATGGGTTCGTCGATATTTTACCTTCTGATTTTAATTTAGAGAACATCGGCGATTCACTCATCTTCATTCTTATTAAGATAGAAACCCCCACTAAAATAATCGATAACCAAAAAGGATACCTCCATCCACCCCATTCTGCACTAAATGCCTCAACACCTTGATTGGAACGTATCAATATGATCACACCCAAGGCCAAGAATAAACCTAATGTAGCAGTTGTTTGAATCCAACTAGTCCAAAATCCTCTTCTGTTTGCAGGTGCGTGTTCGGCTACATAAGTTGCTGCACCACCATATTCTCCACCTAAGGCCAAACCTTGCACCAATCTTAAAATCAAAACTAATATTGGCGCTGCCCAACCTATTGTGGCAAATCCTGGCACTAAACCAATGGCAAAAGTTGAACCACCCATCAACACTAAGGTTAGTAAGAAAGTATATTTACGACCAATGATATCACCTAATCTTCCAAAGACTAATGCACCAAATGGGCGCACAATAAAACCTGCGGCAAAAATGGCTAGGGTACTTAAAAGTGCCGAAGTACCTGCATCTGAAGGAAAAAATTGTTTTGAAATAATGGTTGCCAACATTCCAAATAGGTAAAAGTCGTACCATTCAATAAGGGTGCCTACAGAGGAAGCCCCAATAACCAAACTAATTTTATTAGGCTTTGTGACGAAACTCATATTTTAATTTTTTTAATTGCTGCTGTTCAAGTTAAATAGATAAACTTAAAAAATGTAAATTTGGGAGACTAATTTTAATTGTTACAAATGTCCTATCCCTATCAAATTAAAGACCTTGCAGGTTACCACGCTGCGTACCAAAAAAGTATTCAAACCCCAGATGTATTTTGGAGCGAAGTCGCTGAACATTTTACTTGGCATAAAAAATGGGATAAAGTAAGTGAATGGAATTTTAAAGACCCAAGCATTAAATGGTTTGTAGGGGGGAAATTAAATATTACTGAAAACTGTTTGGATCGTCATTTAGAAAAATTTGGCGATAAACCAGCCATCATTTGGGAACCAAACGATCCTGAAGCACACCATTGTATCATTACTTACAAACAACTTCATCTAAAAGTATGTCAGTTTGCACAAGTACTCTATAACAATGGGGTAAAAAAAGGAGACCGTGTTTGTATCTATATGGGCATGATTCCTGAATTAGCGATAGCCGTGTTGGCTTGTGCAAGAATTGGCGCTATCCATAGTGTAATATTTGGTGGTTTCTCTGCACAAAGTATTGCAGATCGTTTAGAAGATGCTAAAGCAAGTTTTATCATCACTTGTGATGGTGCTTACAGAGGTGCAAAAGATATTCCTTTAAAATCCGTCATTGACGATGCCCTAATTGGCAATAAAAATATTGAGCGTGTTATTGTATGTACTAGAACCAGAACTGCAGTTTCCATGTTAAAAGGAAGAGATGTGTGGTGGGAAGATGAAATAAAAAAAGTAGAATCACAGGGTATTCAATTTGTTCCAGCCGAAGTAATGGATGCAGAAGACCCTTTATTTATTTTATACACT
Source organism: uncultured Sediminibacterium sp. (assembly GCA_964492205.1). Lineage (GTDB taxonomy): Bacteria > Bacteroidota > Bacteroidia > Chitinophagales > Chitinophagaceae > Sediminibacterium. Next base: position 4,395 of record CAZBJP010000028.1, on the reverse strand, counting down.
TCAGGTTCAACAGGAAAACCTAAAGGTGTGGTGCATAGTATAGCGGGTTATATGGTCTATACCAACTATACTTTTGTCAATACATTCAACTATAACCCAGACGACTTATTCTTTTGTACAGCAGATATAGGTTGGATTACAGGTCACAGTTATATCGTTTATGCACCATTAAGCGCTGGTGGCACTTCTATGATGTTTGAGGGTATTCCTACTTTTCCTGACGCTGGTAGATTCTGGGATATCATTGACAAATTCAAAGTAAATATTTTATATACTGCTCCAACTGCTATTCGCTCTTTAATGGGATTTGGATTGGGACCAGTTAAATCACACAATTTAAGTAGTTTAAAAATTTTAGGTACTGTAGGTGAGCCAATCAATGAGGAAGCTTGGAATTGGTACAATGAACATATCGGGAAAAATAAATGTCCGATTGTAGATACTTGGTGGCAAACAGAAACAGGTGGTATCATGATTTCTAATATGGCTGGCATCACTCCAGGAAAAGCAGGCTGGGCCACTTATCCAATGCCAGGTATTGAACCTATTTTGGTCGATGATAAAGGAGAAGAAGTGGTTTCAACCACTTCTGATGACGAACCTGGAATATTACGTGGGAACCTTTGTATCAAACAAGCATGGCCATCAATAATTAGAACCACTTATGGCGATCATGAAAGATGCAGAACAAATTATTTTGCTACTTATGACAATTTATATTTTACAGGCGATGGCGCTTTCAGAAACGAATCAGGTCAGTTTAGAATTACAGGTCGTGTAGACGATGTATTGAATGTGAGTGGCCATAGAATTGGTACTGCCGAAGTAGAAAATGCGATTAACATGCATGCTGGCGTGGTGGAAAGTGCGGTGGTTGGTTATCCTCACGATATCAAAGGTCAAGGCATTTATGCTTATGTGATTTATACTGGCTCACATGCACAAGATACCCATGGCACAGCAGAAATGGTGCGTAAAGATATTTTGCAAACAGTTACTAGAATCATTGGCCCTATTGCTAAACCAGATAAAATTCAGTTTGTTTCTGGCTTACCCAAAACAAGGTCAGGAAAAATCATGCGTCGTATTCTGCGCAAAGTGGCAGAAGGAGAATTAAATAATTTAGGAGATACTTCTACTTTATTAGATCCTGCAGTAGTGGATGAAATTGTAAAAGGTGTTTTATAAATCGTATGACAAAACCACCATTGTTTTCACTTAATACTTCAAACAAAATTGCCTCGAAAATTTCGAGGCAATTTTGTTTCATTAAGATGTAATAACTATTGTTCCATCAAGTTTTTTAATTTCTTAGACAATAAGAAAAGAATAATTGATGCAATACCAGCCATAAAAACAAAGAACATAAAAAATTCATGTAAGTTGGTTATTTGATAGCCAGCAAAAGAAGTTGTCTTTCCATTTTCTGGATAAAGTGTACTAAACACACCTGCTAGTTTATTGGCAAAGGCGTTCGCTGTAAACCATATTGCCATTAACAAAGAAGCAAATTTAACTGGTGCCAATTTATTAAACAAGGACAAACCGATTGGAGATAAACAAAGTTCGCCAAACGTATGCATCATATACATGCCAATCAACCAAATCATGCTTACTTTGACACCTGTACCTACGCCGTTTACACCGGTTGCAATCCATAAATAACCCAATGCCAATAACATCAAACCCATCGCCATTTTAAATGGCGAAGAGGGTTCTCGATTTGCTTTCCCAAGTTTAATCCAAATCCATGCAACCAAAGGAGCGAGTGTCACAACAAATACTGAATTCAAAGATTGGAAATAGCTTGCAGGTACTACATAAAATCCTAAATCTCGCTGTGTATTTTCAGAAGCGAAAAAGGTAAGTGATGCACCTGCTTGTTCAAAAGCACTCCAGAAAAAGATCACAAAGAAAGACACGGTAAACAATACAGCTACTTTTTTCTTTTGAATTAGATCAAGTGACTTATCAGAAAAAATAATAAAAGCAATTAAAAGGATACATGCGATTAATAACCAGAATAAATAACTCACTACTTTAATATCAATATATACCAAGGCGATGGTTACTAATGAAAGCAAGAATAGAAAACCTACCATCACTGGAATTTTTTGAAACAATGATGGCGCTTCTTTTGGCGCATCTCCAATAGCTATTCCATCCGCATCCACTAAATATTTCTTCTGAAATATTATTTGTGTAATAACGCTTAAAAGCATCGCAACACCACCAGCAAAAAAGGCCCATTTGAAATCTCCATTATTCCCGGTGTCTCCAAAAAAGCCACAAACCAATGGTCCAAGTGCACCGCCTGTATTAATACCCATATAAAATATAGTATAAGCAGCGTCAATTTTTGAATCCCCTTTTTGATACAACTGGCCTACCATACTCGAAATATTAGGTTTGAAAAAGCCGTTTCCTGCAATCATACAACCTAAACCCGTATAAAATAAAGGCATCGCCAATGCAGCATTGTCATAAAAATGACCACAAAAAAACAAGACAAATTCGCCAATTGCCATCACCAATCCGCCCGCAATAATTGAACGTTTATTACCCCAGTATCGGTCTGCAATATAGCCTCCTAATAATGGCGTAAGGTAGATTAAGCCTGTATAACTTCCATATACTTGCGAAGCATCTGTTTGATTAAAAGCCATTGCTTTCACTAAAAACAAGACCAAAATGGCACGCATTCCATAATAATTGAATCGTTCCCACATTTCTGTAGCGAACAAAACATAGAGTCCTTTTGGATGACGTTGTGTCGTTGTAGACATAGTAAATTGATTATTTAATTAGTACAAAATAATAAAATCCCTTCAATAATTTTTACTTTCGTGCTGCAATCACCTCAATTATGAATATTTTACTCATTGGATCTGGCGGAAGAGAACATGCATTGGCCTGGAAAATAGCACAAAGCTACCATTGCGATCAATTATATATTGCACCTGGCAATCCTGGAACCGCATCCATTGGAACCAATTTGTCCATTGCTGTAAATGATTTTGAGGGACTAAAGTTGGCAGCCATCTCACACCAAATTGACATGATCATTGTTGGTCCAGAAGAACCCCTTGTAAAAGGTATTTTTGATTTTTTTGCCCAGGATCCCATGACTCAAGCAATCAATGTCATTGGACCTTCTGCTGCTGCAGCGCAGCTAGAAGGCAGTAAAGCTTTTAGTAAACATTTTATGCAGCGGCACCAAATTCCAACCGCTGGTTATGCAGAATTTACGATTGACAACTATGAAGAAGGAAAGCAATATATAGCGACGCATAGCTTACCCATTGTATTAAAAGCAGATGGTTTAGCCGCGGGGAAAGGCGTCATTATTGCAGCTACGCATCTAGAAGCCTTAGATAGTTATGAATCAATGTTACAACATAAACAGTTTGGCACAGCGAGTTCTAGGGTGGTGATTGAGGAATTTTTAACAGGAATTGAAGTGAGTGTTTTTGCATTAACAGATGGCAAAAACTACCAAATCATTGGACATGCGAAGGACTATAAGCGCATCGGAGAAGGAGATACAGGGCTAAATACAGGCGGAATGGGCTGTGTAAGTCCTGTGCCATTCATGGACGCAGCTTTTATGGACAAAGTAGAACATAAAATTATCCGTCCAACCATTGAAGGCCTTGCAAAAGAGGGATTGATATATAAAGGATTTGTGTTTTTTGGCTTAATGAATTGTCAGGGCGAGCCATCCGTTATTGAATATAATTGTCGATTGGGTGATCCAGAAACAGAGGTAATTCTACCCCGCTTGCAAACCGATTTAGTAAGCATTTTGGCGGCCACAGACAACGGCACCCTTGAAGATGTAAACATTGAATACAATGATGGCGCATTTGCAACGGTGATGGCAGTAAGTGGTGGCTATCCAGGTGACTACCAAAAAGGATACCCAATAAGTGGATTAGACTTAATAAATCAACTACCCAAAACCACCCTATTCCAAGCTGGGACTGGATTTAAGGAAGACAAGATTGTTACCAATGGCGGCCGCGTATTAACCATCACTGCTCAAGGAAATACGATTCCTGAAGCGGTTGACACAGCAAAAACCGCATTAGCAAAGATTCATTTTGAAGGGATGAATTTTAGAAAAGATATTGGCTACGAGTTTGCTAGTTAACTTGCTCAAAAAATAATCTGATTCAATTTTTTAAAAAGCTTTGTAGTTCAAGGATTTTAGATGATTTTTGCATCATTCCAATGAATGTAAAATACTGAACGAATATGGGCTTATTTAACTTTTTCACCCAAGAGATTGCAATGGACTTGGGAACTGCAAATACACTGATCATCCACAATGACGAAGTGGTTGTAAACGAACCTTCAATTATTGCCTTGAACAGGAATAATATGAAAGAAGTT
>CAZBJP010000027.1:12441-18093 GCA_964492205.1 uncultured Sediminibacterium sp. | reverse complement strand
GATCACGCAATAACTCTTTCCAGAAATAATCAAATGGTACTTCCATATTTTGTTCCGCCACGACTGTTTCTTTTAAACCTATATAGCCTGCTATTTTTTTAACCATGGCCTTGCGCTTTTCCAAAGGCAATGCACCACCTTGAGCTAATGCTGGCATCAACTCGTTAATTGTAAAAGCTTCTACTTCTGGTAAATATTTTTCTAATTCCTTAGATTGGTATTCTGATGCTAATTTTTTATGGTGCCATGCAGTGGCTGCCATATATGGAATACGTAAAGCCGCACTTGATACTGCATCACGCTTTAATCCTAAATCAGTAGGTGAAACTAAGATTACGCCATTTAAAAACATCCAATGTTTGTTTTGTAATTCTAACGACAATCCTGACACACGTGCTGTACCGTAGCTTTCACCTATTAAAAACTTAGGTGAAGCCCAACGCTTTTGCCTTCCCACAAAAGTATTGATCCAGTCTGCTAAATACTTAATGTCTGCATTCACACCAAAAAACTTAGAAACAGGAGTCGCTTTATCTAAAATACGAGAGAACCCCGTATTCACTGGATCTATATAAACAATATCGGCTACATCTAATAAAGATTGCGGGTTGTCTTCAAATCCATAAGGTTGTAATGGGTAACCCTCATCGTCTATTTTTAATTTCTTTGGTCCAGTATAACCCAAATGCATCCATACACTTGCTGTACCCGGACCTCCATTAAATGAAATCACTAATGGCCTTGTCTCCTTATTGGTTACATCGGTGCGCTCATAATAAATATAAAACAAGCCTGCTATCACTTTTCCCTCCTCATCCCAAACAGGTTGTGTACTTGCAGTTACCTTATATGGTACTTTTTGACCTTTAATAGTTACTTCGCCGGTCTTTTCTGCTTTTTGTTCTAAGGTAAGTTCTCTTTTAAATCCAAGATTTTTGTCCTCTGCTGGCTTTTGCGCCATTGCAGTCATTGAAGCCACAAAAAACAAACAGGTTAAAAATTGTTTTTGCATAAATAAGCGTTTTTATTGAAACTTTTAATTGCTTAAATATACAACCTATTTCCACTTTCTATTTATCCTTTATTATTATTTATTTAGATGGTATTTGCTTAATTTAGTCCCATGTCTGAACACCCAAAAAAAGTGATTATTCTTACTGCTCCTTCCGGAGCCGGAAAAACTTCGATCACCAAATTTTTATTAGCGAACTACCCACAACTGGCTTTCTCTGTTTCAGCCACCACAAGAGCGCCAAGAGGTGCAGAGCAAGATGGCATTGACTATCATTTTATCAGCCCTGCTGCCTTTGAAGGGCATATCTATCAAAATGATTTTTTAGAATACGAAATGGTGTATGAAGGATTGTATTATGGTACTTTAAAATCAGAATTAGATCGCATTTGGGCTCAGGGCAAAACGCCTGTATTGGATATTGATGTGAAAGGCGCCATTACTATTCAAAAAAAATTAGGCGAACAGGCTTTATCTATTTTTATTTTACCCCCATCTATAGAGGTATTGAAAGAAAGATTACAAAATAGAAATACCGAAGCGCCAGAAAAAGTTCAAATGCGCTTAGACAAAGCAGCCTATGAAATTAGTTTTAGCAATCAATTTGATGCTGTGGTGAAGAATGAAATATTAGACCTAGCTTGTAAAGAAACAGCGCAATTAATTGAAAATTTTATTTCTAATAACAACGTTACTAAACATCATTAAATTATAACAATATGTCCGACAAAATACTTCAAGGTAAAACAGTTTTTATCACTGGTGGGAGTAGGGGAATTGGAAAAGCCATCGCACTTAAATTAGCTGAAGCTGGCGCCAATATTGTGATTGCCGCAAAGTCAGTAGAGGAAGATCCTCGCCTAGGAGGAACTATTTATTCTGCTGCTGCGGAAGTTGAAGCTTTAGGTGTTAAAGCACTTCCTGTGCAGGTAGACATTAGAGAGGAGGCACAAATTGCCAATGCAATTCAACAAACAGTTGATCAATTTGGCGGTATTGATATTTTAATTAACAACGCTTCGGCGATTCAATTAACCGATACAGAACATACTCCAAGTAAAAGATTTGATCTGATGCATAGTATCAATGTGCGCGGTACTTTTTTAGTCGTACAACACGCTTTGCCTTATTTAAGAAAATCTACCCATGCTCATATTTTAACCTTATCTCCTCCAATTAACTTGGCACCAAAATGGTTAGGACCTCATGTAGCTTATACCATTACCAAATATAATATGAGTATGATGACGCTTGGATGGGCAGAAGAATTTAAAGAGGATCAAATTTCAGTGAATGCACTATGGCCTCGTACCACAATTGATACCGCTGCCGTTAGAAATTTATTAGGGGGAGAGGCACTTGCTAATATGAGTCGAACACCTGCTATTCTAGCTGACGCGGCCTATGCAATTGTGTCAAAAAAACCTTTAGTGTATACCGGTCAAACCTTTATTGACGAAGCTGTTTTAGCTGCAGAAGGCGTGACCGACCTTGCACATTATTCCGTAGTACCTGGTGGACATTTATACACCGATTTATTTTTATAATTATTTAAAAAAGACAAAAAATGAAAAGACTATTCCTTGGTGCGATGATGCTTTTATCATTTGGAGCTTGGGCTCAGAAGAAACCAAAAGTTGATCCAGCAACAGCACAAATCAATGCCAACAAAGAAGCTGCTTTAACTGCCTTAAATAAGGCTTATGATGCGGATAAAAAAACAGCATTGCAAATTTGGGATTTTGCAGAAGTAGGTTACAAAGAAGTAAAGAGTGCTGCCCTACATATTCAACACTTAAGAGATGCTGGCTTTACAGTGGAAACCGGCGTGGCAGGCATTCCTACGGCATTTGTAGCGACTTATGGTTCAGGTAGCCCTGCAATTGGTATTTTAGCTGAATATGATGCATTGCCAGGTTTATCACAAACTGCTGGATTAGCAGAAAAAACACCTATCCAAGGTCGCAATGCAGGACATGGATGTGGCCATCATTTATTTGGTACAGCAAGTGTTTCTGCTGGTATTGCAATTAAAGATTTAATTGCAGCTGGTCAATTAAAAGGAACGATTAAAGTGTATGGAACACCAGCAGAAGAAGGTGGTAGTGGAAAAGTATTTTTAGTGCGCGCAGGATTAATGAATGATTTAGATGCAGTGATTCACTGGCATCCAGATGATGCAAACGCAGTTACGACAACTAGTGCTTTAGCCAACAAGTCTGCTAAGTTTAAATTTTATGGTATTTCTGCACACGCTGCAGGCGCACCTGAACAAGGAAGATCTGCTTTAGATGCTATTGAAGCAATGGATAACATGGTCAACATGATGCGTGAGCATGTTCCTCAAGAAACTAGAATACACTATGTAATCACTAGTGGTGGTAAAGCGCCTAACGTGGTGCCCGATTTTGCAGAAGTATATTATTATGTACGTCATCCAAAAAGAAAAGATGTGGTAGAAATTTTTGATAGAGTAGTCAAAGCTGCAGAAGGTGCTGCTTTAGGAACAGGCACAACAATGAAATATGATATCATTGGCGGCACACATGATTTATTAATTAACAAGACCTTAGCGGAAGTGATGCAAGTGAATTTAGAAAAAGTAGGCGGGGTTCAATATACAGAAGCTGAAAAAGCTTATGCCCAAAAAATGCAACCAAGTTTTATTGGTCATGTGCCCGCTTTAGAAACAGCAGCAACGGTTAAACCGCTTTCTTATATCAACGAAGGTGGTAGTGGTTCTACTGATGTAGGCGATGTAAGCTATGCAAAGCCTACTGTTGGTTTAAGAGCTGCTACATGGGTACCTGGCACACCTGCACATAGCTGGCAAGCCGTGTCCTCTGGTGGTACAGAGATTGGCACAAAGGGTATGTTGGTTGCAAGCAAGACTATGGCATTAACTGCTATTGATTTAATGAGTAAACCAGAATTAATTAAAAAAGCTACAGAGGAGTTTAATAAAACAATTGGTGATTATAAGTACAAAGCATTATTAGGTGATATTAAACCAGCTTTGAATTATAGAGATTAGTTAGTAAAGTAAGCTTAATAAAAAAAGGCCACTTGATCAAGTGGCCTTTTTTGTTGAATTATATCAATGGATTTAATCTTGATTTGACTCCGGGCGCATCTGTGGGAAGAACAAGACGTCTTGTATAGAAGGTTGATTCAACATCATCATACATAGACGATCTATCCCGATACCAATGCCAGATGTTGGTGGCATACCATATTCCAAAGCCCTTAAGAAGTCATGATCTATAAACATCGCTTCGTCATCTCCTCTTTCCATCAAAGCCAACTGGTCTTCAAAACGCTTACGTTGTTCAATCGGATCATTCAATTCTGAATAGGCATTTGCTAATTCTTTTCCGTTGACCATTAACTCAAAACGCTCTACTAACCCCTCTTTGCTTCTGTGCTTCTTGGTTAATGGACTCATCTCAACTGGATAGTCGATGATAAAAGTGGGTTGAGTATAAGTGTGCTCACTTGTCGCACCAAATAATTCGTCTATCAATTTACCCTTTCCAATGGTTGGAGGCACATCTATCTTTAATTGCTTACAAACAGCTCTTAAACCAGCTTCATCCATACCACTAATATCAATACCTGTATTTTCTTGAATCGCATCTAAAATACTAATTCGCTTAAAAGGTGCTTTAAAGTTGATGGTCTTTTCACCTACTTTTACTTCTGTGGTGCCGTGTAATGTCAAAGCAATTTTTTCAAATAGTTGCTCTGTGATCTCCATCATCCAGAAATAATCTTTATAAGCTGTATACCATTCTAATACTGTAAACTCTGGGTTATGTGTACGATCCATACCCTCATTACGGAAATTTCTACTAAACTCATAGACCCAATCAAATCCTCCTACAATTAAACGCTTTAAGTATAGCTCATTTGCGATACGTAAATAAAAAGGCACATCCAAAGCATTATGGTGCGTAACAAACGGTCTTGCTGCTGCACCACCTGGAATGGCTTGTAGTACCGGCGTATCCACTTCCAATGCACCACGATCGTTTAAGAACTGGCGAATGGTATTCATTAATATAGTACGCTTCGTAAAAGTGTCTTTTACTTCTGGATTGATAATTAAATCAGCATAACGTTGACGGTATCTAAATTCTGGATCTGTCACTGCATCAAATACCTGCCCGGACTCATCTCTTTTTACAACCGGCAATGGCTTTAATGACTTCGCCAATAAAGTTAAAGTGGACGCGTGCAGTGAGGTTTCTCCTGTTTTAGTTGTAAATACATAGCCAGTGGCACCAATAATATCTCCAAGGTCTAACCCATTTTTAGTAATCACCTCCCAAAAAGTCTTGTCTTCACCAGGGCAAATCTCATCCCTCTTTATATATAATTGAAAAATCCCTTGATCATCTTGAATCTTTACAAATAAAACTTTTCCCTTGTCATTTACACTCATAATACGTCCAGCCACACAAACTGCCGCAAATTGCTCTTTAGTGTCCTCTGTAAATTTACCCTTAATGTCCTGTGACAAATGTGTTACAGGGTACAAGGCGGCCGGATAAGGATCAATCCCCGCTGCTTCTAAAGCTTGTAGCTTTTCTCTTCTAATAATTTCCTGCTCTGATAAATGACTCATTATAATCGATTAA
>CAZBJP010000027.1:11743-12431 GCA_964492205.1 uncultured Sediminibacterium sp. | reverse complement strand
ACTGCAAAAGTAAAACTTAGCAGTCAATTAGCGAAAGAAGCCTTCCTGAACTTCAGCTGCTGACAAAGAAAGACAATCGCCTGGTTGCATGTCTTGAATAACATACTTGCCCAATTTTGCTCTTATTAAACGCAACACTGGAAAACCCACCTGAGCAAACATTTTACGCACCTGACGATTTTTGCCTTCTGCGAGTTGAATGGAGACCCAACTTGTTGGGATGTTTTTTCTATATCGAATAGGGGGATTGCGATCTGGCACTTTTATCGTATCTGTCAATTGTTCTAATATCGCTGGCTTAGTTTTATATGCTTTACCATCCACATTGATCGTTACGCCATTACTTAATTTCTTTAATGCCTCAGCTGTAATTATCCCCTCTACTTGTACCCAATAAGTTCGCTGATGTGCATACATTGGATGTAATAATTGTTGATTCATACTTTTATCATTTGTGATCAACAATAAACCTTCACTATCATAATCTAATCTACCCACTGGATACACATCATTCGGTACATGTAAAATGTCTTTTAAGCACAACTTGCCCTCTGTTGAAGTAAATTGCGAGAGCACTTGAAAGGGTTTATAAATTAAAAAATAGTCCATGAATATATACTTGAATGTGCAGCTAAAAAAACAAAGTCCCACTGTTGTGGGACCTCGTATATAGATGGGTTAGTAAGTA
>CAZBJP010000027.1:0-11733 GCA_964492205.1 uncultured Sediminibacterium sp. | reverse complement strand
ACAATATTAAATATACTTTATTCGAATTCAAAAAAAATTGTAAACAAATTTTTCATGGTTATCCACAAATGGACTACTGGGTGCGCTGTTTTTTAGTGTTAAAAATAAATAAATGAAGCAGTTAATTTTGTTTTTATTTCGTTTTATAAAAAAATCTACTTCGCTGAAATACTTATAAACAAAGGATTTCATTGAATCGTGTTTTTATATACTTAGTAATGAAGTTAGATTTTGTTTTTGTTTTTTTAGCCAAATTTTCACGTTCTAAGAGGAAGTATTTTAGCTAAAAATATTTTTTATAAAAAAGGCGCATTACCTTTGATTTAGCTCAAAAACACGCATATGAAGCTTCCCGCACCCGTTTCTGTACAATGGTTATCTAGTTTTACAAACGCAGAAATTATTGGTAATGAACAAGGTTTAATCACAGGAATCAATGAAATTCATCAAGTAGAAAATGGTGATATTGTCTTTGTTGATCATCCAAAATATTATGCTACTTGTTTAAATAGTGCCGCTACTTGTATCTTAATTAATAGTAAAGATGTGGAAGTTCCTTCAGGAAAAACATTATTGTATTGTGATGCCCCCTTTGATGCGTATGCAAAAATTGTCAACCATTTTAAACCATTTAAAATAAGCACAGAATCAATTAGTTCTGACTTAAAAATTGGTACAAATACTGTAGTGATGCCCAATGTATTTATTGGTGCCAATGTACAAATTGGAGATCACTGTGTCATTCATCCAGGTGTAACGATTTTAGCTGACACTATTATTGGAGACCATGTAATTATTCAAGCCAATACAGTAATTGGATCTGACGCATTTTATTACAACACCAAAAAAAATCGACCTTCCTGGTATGTTAAAATGCCGAGTTGCGGTCGTGTCATTATAGAAGATAAAGCCGAAATAGGCGCTAGCTGCACGATCGACCGTGGCGTGAGTGGTGATACAATTATTGGAATGGGTTCTAAGCTAGATAATATGGTGCATATAGGTCATGACACCCAATTAGAAGCCAATTGTTTGATTGCAGCACAAGTAGGGATAGCTGGTGGCGTTAAAATTAAGGCAGGTGTGACACTATGGGGTCAAGTGGGCGTAAGTAAAACCTTAACGATTGGTGAAAATGCAGTAGTACTTGGTCAAGCTGGCGTAACCAATACACTTGAGGGCAATAAGGTTTACATGGGCTTTCCTGCAGAAGATGCTAGCGTAAAGCGAAGAGAATATGTATGGATCAAAAGAATTCCTGCACTTTGGAAAAAAATGATGGAAGATTAAGGAAGTTGATGAATTTGCTTTAATTCACTTACAACCCTTTCAACGGTATCCTCTATATTTCTATATCGAAAAGTTGGAAAAGCGTTTAAAAACTTTTGATTGCTAAATCTGACGATAGCCTGAGCCGTAGCTGCCGTTTCTTTAGTTAATAAAGGTGCTTTACCTGTAATTATGCCTTTCAACGCTTCTAGCCTCCACACAATTGCTGCTAACAATGGAGTCACTTTTTTATAAGGTGGTCGCTTATTAAATGCTTTGGCAATAGTGTTGAACAAGGTTCTATATGGTAAATTCTCCGCACTCAAAATATAACGCTGTCCTATGATATTACTTTCCATTATCAACTGCATGGCGTCCACCACATCTAGTACATCTACAAAACCACTCATGCCATTCGTATACCAGGGAAATTCATTATAGGCTGATTTAAAAATACCAGAAGAACCATTATTCCAATCACCCGCCCCTAAAATAATGACTGGATTGACAATGGCCATTGGCAGTCCTTCTTCCATTGCTCTCCAAACTTCTAGTTCTGCTAAATATTTTGATTGGCCATAAACACTATTACTTGTTTCTGGCGTCCAATGCATCGACTCGTCTATCGCTTCTGTTTCTCTAATTCTTCCTAGCGCGGCAACAGAACTCACAAAGACCAATTTTTTTACTTTTTGTTCTAAACAGGCATTCACCACATTCGCAGTTCCGTCTACATTAGATTGTAACATTTTAGCTGCAGCACCTGGTGCAAATGAAACAATCGCAGCACAGTGATAAACGTAATCAACCCCAGCTAAAGCTTCTGTTAAACCAATTGGATCAAGTATATCTCCTTGAATCCACTCACATTGTGCTGATCCAGCAAACACAGGCACAGCTTGACGATACAGGGCACGAACCTTTTTTCCTTTTGTTAATAAAGATTGGATTAAATGTGACCCCACCAAACCGCTTGCACCTGTTACAAAAATCATTTAGTATTTTTTAGCCTGTATTGATACAAGCATTTGTATAAAACTATTCTTTAATCAGTCTACCGATATCTACTTTTAATTGTTCCACTTCCAATGCTTTTAATCCATCATAAATTTTACCACGTACTTTTCCCTTTCTATCTACCAAAGCAAAAAATTGTGTATGGATAAATTGATCTTCTATTTTAACTACATTGTTTTTGGGATCGTCTAATAAATAAGAACCTCTTGCCATTTGATATAAACTGTCTTTTCTACCAGTTAAGAAAATCCACTTATCTGTATTCACTTCTAGGGAATCGGCATAATGTTTCAAAACGGGTACAGAATCAGTTTCTGGATTACAGGTATGTGAAAGAATTTGAAAATCAGGATGATCCTTGTACACCAAATAAATTTCCTTCATGTTTTTATTCAACTTGGGACAAATACCCTTGCATGTAGTAAAAAAATATTCAACTACAGTGATTTTATTTTGAAGCGCTTTTTCTGTTACAATTTTGCCGTCCTGATTGGTAAATGCAAAAGGCTGTACATAACTTAAAACTGGCATCTTTACTTTCCAATTATCGGTACCCCTAAATAAGAAATAATAAAATCCCGCAATAAGGACCGCGAAAAATACAAGATAGGTGAAGAATTTCTTTGACATCTGATTTTGCTTTAATTGCCACACAAAGTTACAATTATTTTCAGGGTATTGGCTTAGCTTTGTACTATGTTTAAAAATTGGAATTGGGACGCAATTGGGATTGGGACTTCTTTGGCTTGTGCAATTCACTGTGCCTTGTTGCCCCTGTTTTTTAGTACCCTTCCGTTATTAGGAATTAACATTCTTCATAATCCTAAATTTGAATTTGGCATGATCCTACTTTCTTTTGGAATAGGCGCCTATTCACTTTATCATGGCTATAAAAAACACCACCATAGCTTTAGGCCCATCATTTTGTTTAGTTTGGGAATTGGTCTGATGTTTTGCCGAATGGTGTTTAGAGAAGCGGAGTTGTATTTATTATTCCCTGCTGCCTTTTTTATCATCATTTCGCATATCAACAACCATAACAGTTGCAGAATGCATAACCATGCACACGCAGACGACTGTGATCATTAATGAGCACATTTAACCTAATTCTAAAATAAAGTTTTGTAATTAAAAGCTATAGCTCATAGATCCGTCTTTCTCATCCTTCAATTGAATGCCCATTGCCCCTAATTGATTCCTAATTTTATCACTGGTTGCAAAGTCTTTATTAGCTTTTGCTTCTTTTCTAATTTCTATTAACAATTCTACTACGCCATTCAATTGTTGGCGATTTGCACCCTTGTCTACTTTTAATCCTAAAATGGATTCTACAAAAACCTTTAATTGGCTTTGTACCAATGACCATACTGAACCTGCTACTGCATCTGGTGCAATATGCTTATCTTTTAATGAGTTAATGCTTGGCAGGATGTCAAATAAATTAGCAACTACTTTGGCTGTATTGATATCGTCATCCATAAATACTTCTAACTCATTTACCAAAGTAGTTAATTGTGTAGCCAAGACATCGTCTTTAGAGACAGTCTCCTTACCAAAACTTTGTGCTTGTAACCACTCATAACCCTCCATAAATCGTCTCAATGCTTTTTCAGATGCTTGCAATGCTTCATTGCTAAAATCCAAAGTGCCTCGATACTGACTTTGTAAAATAAAAAACCTTACGGTCATAGGCGCATAAGCCTGTGTTAATTCAGGGTGATTGCCCTCAAATAATTCACTTAGCTTAATAACATTATTATAACTCTTACCCATCTTTCTGCCATTGATGGTAATCATATTGTTATGCATCCAATAACGTGCAGGCATCTGGTGATTACACACTGTGCTTTGTGCTATCTCACACTCATGATGTGGAAATTGAAGATCCATACCGCCGCCATGTAGGTCAAATTGTTTCCCTAAATACTTTGTTGCCATGGCAGAACATTCAATATGCCAACCCGGGAAACCTTCTCCCCATGGGCTTTGCCAACGCATGATATGCTCAATTGGCGCTTTTTTCCACAATGCAAAATCTACTTTATTTTTTTTCTCTTCTTGATTCTCTAAATCTCTTGTAGTATCTAATTGCTCTTCAATATTGCGGCCACTTAAAATACCATAGGGTTGATTCTTTTTGGAATAATCTTCATTGTATTTGACCACATCAAAATATATGGATCCATTAGACTCATAAGCATACCCATCTGCCATGATTTTTTTGATCATTTCAATTTGCTCTACTATATGACCTGTTGCAGTGGGTTCTATGCTTGGTGGTAAATTATTAAACTGAGACATTGCCCAGTGATACAGGTTGGTATATTTCTGTACCAACTCCATCGGTTCTAATTTTTCTAAAATTGCTTTGGTAGCAATCTTATCCTCTGCCACCTTCCCTTCTTCTTCAAAATGCCCTGCGTCAGTAATATTTCGTACATAACGCACTTTATACCCCTTGTATAAAAAATAACGGTACACTACATCAAAAGTGATAAAGGGTCTTGCGTGTCCTAAATGACTTTCTCCACTTACTGTTGGACCACAAACATACATGCCCACATAGGGTGCGTTAATGGGTTCAAAAACTTCTTTTTGACGTGTAAGTGAGTTGTATATTTTTAGTGGCATAGTAGACCACAAAGATAATTTTATTTTGCCTAAATGAATCGCTAATTCTTTATCAATTGAAGGTCAGCCATGATCATATGATGGTCGCTCAAATTCTCATCCACAGACTCCCAGCCCTTTACCTGCCATTTTTTATCTGCCAATATATAGTCTATTCTTAAAGTGGGCGATAAATTCATATAGGTGGCACCAATGCCAAATCCTTTCACCAAAAATGCATCTTGCATGTCACCCTTGATCTGTTTATACGTGTATGAGCTAGGCACATCATTAAAATCTCCCGTAAGGATAGTAGGATAGGGACTTTTAGCAAGTTGTTCTTGGATGACTTCTGCCTGTACAGCACGCATCATAAAGGCCTTTTTCATTTTACGCATTACCCCATACTTGGCTTTCAATGCTGCGGTATTGGCATCCGTTGCGCCATCTATTGCTTCAAAATCGTTTTGTTTAAATTTAAAAGAAGCCAAATGGGTTGTATACACTCTTATGGTATCGTCTCCCTTTAATAGATCTACATAAATCAAACTTTCTTGGTTCGTGTAGGGTATTCTTTCTGCATGTATTATTTTGTACTTGGAATAAACAATACAGCCCGCAAAATAATTTGCTTCATTGATTTGATGGTCTTTAGAAAAAAAAGAATAGGGAAAATTCTTGTCGAAATAAGTTGCGTGGTTCGCTATATCGTTCTTTAGTTCTTTGGTATTGTACTCTTGCATACAAATAATATCTGGATCCCATTTTTGAATAGAGGCTGCAATATCCTCTGTTCTTAATTTATGTCCGAGCGGTTGTGGCGTATTCCCATTAAATTCTTTTACATTAAAACTAGTGATACGCAAACTATTATCTTTCTTTTTTTGGGGGAAAGGTGTGCCTGGATGCCAAGCAAATAAAACCAAAATAGTAGGATAAGCTATAGCTAATGTTGCCACAGAAATCAATGAAAATAAAGGTTTAGCAACAAGCCATACCAATAAAAAAAATAATTGTAAAATAATGATATAAGGTGCAAGTAAACTTAAAAAGCCATTAATCCATATCCATCCAAGTGGCATAAAAAATTGCGGGTATAATAACAAGACGCTTAAAAATAAGTGCAATGATAAAAATAGCCCTTTTCCAAAAATTCTTATGCGTGATTTTTTTGCCATAATGGTTTTTAGATTTATTATCCTTCTTTTGGCGCCATATAAGCATTGAATCTTTTAACTATTTGATGCATCCAGCAACCGAGGTCAATTTTCTTTTTCAATAAATACATATACACCACACCAACCAGCCCTCCTACACTTAAGGTAAAAAAGAAAACTGGTGTGCCTTTTAAGTGTGTTGCAACTTGTACCACAAAGTAGATTACAAAAATAATCCAAACAGCAGGCATACTTGTACCGCTTAAACTTAACTTATAGCGTGGGTTAACACTTAGTGCAGCTGAAGCCAATGCCATGATACTCAATTCTGCACCCATAAATGAAATACCTGCACCCAACATAATAAAAGCAATAGCGCCTATTAGTCCACTGTAAAAATAAATAGGAAATAAGTGCTTGTTGGCTTGTTGATTTTGTAAAACACTTCCAAATACAGTTAACCATATCATATTGCCACATAGACTCCAGAACTGATCATGCGACCAATTGTAAATAAAAAAGGTCCATGGTTTCTCTAATGTCTCTTGATAATATGGCGAAAGCATAAAATGATGTACAACCTCATCATAAAATTGAGACAAAGGGAAGCCTTCCAAAAAGTAAACCATTCTTGTCATTCCATAAGCAACAGCAATCATTAAGTTCACCGACACGATAGCCACAAGTGCGTTATTATCTGCGCCTAATAAGGGTTTGGATGGTGCTGTTTTTTGCATGCTATTTAAAAAAGTTGATTTTTATTGCCATCTACTACTACGTTGCTTTCGATTCCAAATATATACCAATACAAATCCTACAATCGCACCGCCTACATGCGCCCATCTTGCTACATTATCCCCAGCGGTATTGCGTACTGCAAAAAATAATTCGTATGAAAAATACAACAATCCCAACCATTTTGCTTTGATTGGAAATAAGAAATAAATATAGATATAAGTATTGGGGAATAAGTAAACAAAGGCCATTAAGATTCCAAATACTGCACCACTTGCACCAAGTGTAGCAGTATTGACTGTCTTATTATAATGTGAAGTCAATAATTCCATAATCTCTGAACGGATACCTGGTGTAGCTAAACTTACATTATTGTCTGCCAAAATTCTTGTTAACTGAATATTATGGGCTTTAGAATAAACCAGCACTGCATCATTAAATGCAGGAGAGCCTGATACACTATACTGACTTAATTTTAATAATTCGGCCGCCATTGGCACAAACTCATAAGAAAGAATTAATAAATGAATCACCGAAGCACCCACACCGCATAAAAGATAAAACAATAAAAATCTTTTTGGTCCCCATACATTTTCTAAAACAGATCCAAACATCCATAAGGCAAACATATTACCTAGTATATGTCCAAAGTCTCCATGAAGGAACATGTGTGTCACCATTTGCCAAGGCTTAAACAAACTGCTCTGCCAAGCATGTAATGCAAAATAGTCTTCTACAGAAAATACACTAGTTGGACCCGCAAAAGTATTTTGCGCCAAAAACATCAAAGCATTAATAATGATTAAGTTTTTGATGATAGTTGGTAAAATTTCAAATCTAGTGGGCCTAAATTCTCTCATAAATTATGCTTTTAATAAATCTGTTCTTTTTAATTGAACTACATTTTCAATATGCAAAGTATGTGGAAACATATCAACTGGTTGGATCTTAGTAACCGTATACTTAGCGTGTAATAAAGCCAAGTCCCTTGCTTGGGTAGCAGGATTACAACTTACATACACAATAGTTGGCGCTTCCATCTCTAATAATTTCTGCACTAACTTTTCATGCATGCCAGCCCTTGGTGGATCGGTAATAATCACATCTGGCTTGCCGTGCGTTTCAAAAAAAGCATCATCACAAACTTTGATCACATCGCCAGCAAAAAATGCAGTCTCTGTTAGTCCATTCAATGATGCATTTATTTTGGCATCTTCAATAGCTTCTGCTACAAATTCTACACCAATAATTTTTTTTGCTTGCTCACTACAAAAAATTCCAATACTTCCTGTTCCACAATATAAATCATAAAGCACTTCTTTACCGGTTAATTCAGCAAAGTCTCTAGTCACCTGGTATAACACTTCAGCTTGCTTTGAATTGGTTTGAAAAAAAGATTTAGGACTTATTTTAAATTCAAATTTTTCTAGTACTTCAGTAATATAACCATTTCCATAATACACTTGTGGCTCTAAATCCTGCATGCTATCATTGCGTTTGGTATTGATGGTATAGAGCAATGTAGTTAACTGTGGGAACTGCTTTAATAACAAATCTAATAAAGCTATTCTTTTTTCTTTGTCTTCATAACCCAAGATCAAGTTAACCATCCATTCTCCTTTGGTTGTATTTCTTACAAACATATTTCTTAGCCAACCCTGGTGCTGTTTGATGTTGTAAAATGGCATGTTATTTTCCAAAGCAAATTGTACGACCGCTTTCCGCATATAGTTCGTTGGCTCTTCCTGTAAATGACAAGTGTCTATTGGTACAATTTTTTCAAAAAATCCTCTCGCGTGAAACCCACCATCACCAGGTATTTTAACAGGTTCTTGTCCAGATGCCTTCATTGCTCTAAAAGCATCAAAAGACATATAAATTTCTGTCGCAAATGTATATTCTACTTTATTTCGATAACCTTTCGTTTGCTTTGCACCTAATATAGCTGGAATAGGCGGCAAAGGGATTTTGGCAATTCTCGTTAAATTATCAACAACTTGTTGTTGTTTATAAATCAACTGTTGTGCATAAGGCAACATTTGCCATTGACAACCTCCACAAACTCCAAAGTGACTACAAAAAGGTTGCACCCTATTTGCAGCATAGCTATGAATTTTTTTTGCAAAGCCTTCTGCCCAATCGGCTTTGTTTTTTTGTAACTGGATATCTACTATATCACCTGGCACCGCACCCTCAACAAAAATTACTTTTCCATCTACCCTTGCCAAAGACTTACCTTCTGCAGCATAGTCCTCAATAAGGACCTTTTCTAAAATAATAACTGGTTTTGACTTTCTCACGAAAACAAAGGTACAATCCAGCTTCTAGATTATGCCAATCCAGTCATTTAAATTAAACCTAAATATGTTTTTTATTTTTTACTTTTACATACTTCAAAATGACTTTTAATATGTGTCAAAAAATTATTGCTTTATTTGTCACTTCCGCTCTAATGGTCTTTACAGAGCCATCAATGGCGCAACAAATCAAAAACCAACCGTCTTCTACAAAAATTACAACTAAGTCAAGTTTGGGTAATAAGGCTCAGGTGTCTGGTCGCCATATTGAAATCACCCTAAAGCCATATAAAAACACTAAAATATACTTAGGCACCAACTATGGTCAAAATCGCATATTGGCAGATTCTACTATTTTAAATGAGCAAAGTGTGGGCTATTTTAAGGGTAAAGATAAACTCACACCAGGCATCTATTTTATCGTGTCTCCTACTTACAACATTCTTTTTGAATTTTTGATGGATGACGAACAACAATTTAATATCATTGCCGATACCCTATCACTAGCTGATTATAAAATTATTGGCTCTAAAGACAACGATCTATTTAGGATTTATTCCAAAACAATGAATCAACTTGGTGCACAAAGAAATCAATTAGAAAAAAGTTTTGCAAATGCAAAGACGTCTGAAGATTCAGCTACGTATACTGCCGAATTTAAAAAATTAGACAGCTTATTTAAACAAGAAAGAAAAAAAATTATTACGACGGCTCCAAATTCAATGATGCGTTTTTTCTTGGATGTTTTACAAAGACCCGAAGCACCCGCCATCCCTATCATAAATGGTAAGGCAGATTCTACTTATCCATTCTATTATGTAAAAAATCATTTTTGGGACAATATAGTATTTAATGATAATAGATTACTTAGAACGCCTTTTTTTGAAGCAAAGTTGGATGAATATTTTAAAAATTATGTCTCACGAGAGCCTGATTCTATCATTGAAGAAATTCAATACATGTTAACTGTGGCAAAAACAGGAAAAGAAATTTATCCATTCTTGCTTTTTAAATTTACTAATAAATACATCAGTCCTGAGTTCATGGGACAGGATAAAGTATTTCTACATCTGTTTCAAAACTTTTTTAGCAAGGGAGACACCATCTTATTAAACAACGAATCTAAAAAAGCAATTACCGAAAGAGCCTATAGCATAATGGCTAACCTTATTGGCAATCCTGCTCCAGCATTGAATTTAAACACTATGGACAACAAGTCCTTTTCTTTATATAATCAAACTGCTAAGTATACTTTTATTGCTTTCTGGGATCCAACATGCGGTCATTGCAAAGTAGAAGTTCCAAGAGTAGATTCATTTTATACAAAAAACTGGAAAAAACTTGGCGTTCAAGTCATTGGTGTGAATACTAATTTTAAAGAATTAGCTTCATGGAAACAGTTTGTAACAGATCAACATTTTGATGCGGATTGGACACATGTATATCAAACTGAAAAAGATTTAAATGCTGAAATTGCTGCAGGGAAACCTACCACGATCAGACAGTTATATGATGTGTTTAAAACACCTACTTTTTATTTATTAGACAAGGATAAAAAAATCATTGCGAAAAATTTGACGGTAGATCAGTTCAACGACTTCCTACAATCTCAGCAAAAAAAATAACCTATTCAAAGTATAACGACTTGGATTAGGTTATAGTATATATTATCGATTAAAATACTGCTGACACGACGTCTCTAATTACTTTTGGCTTACCTAAAGTATAGTAGTGTAAAACCGGCACGCCCGCAGCTTTTAATTCCTTGCTTTGTTGAATTAACCACTCCGTACCCACTTGCTCGCATTCCGCATCCGTCTTACATTTGTTAATCGCATTGGATAAATCAGTTGGTATATCTACATGGAATATTCTTGGCAAAATTGTTAATTGCTTCTTGTTGGTAATTGGTTTTAGGCCTGGTATAATCGGCACCGTAATACCCATATCACGACATGCTTTCACATAATCCAAAAACTTTTGGTTGTTGAAAAACATTTGTGTCATAATATAATCAGCTCCTGCCTCTACCTTTTCTTTGGTCTTTTGTAAATCAATTTCAAAATTAGGCGACTCAAAATGTTTTTCTGGATAGCCTGCTACGCCCATGCAAAAATTCGTTTTGCCTCCATTTAAAATATCTTCGTCTAAATAAATGCCCTGATTTAATTGTCCTACTTGCTTTAATAAATCAATTGCATATTTATTGCCACCTGGCTCTGGCTCAAAGCTAGCTTCATTCTTAGCAGCATCGCCTCTTAAAATAAGGGCATTGTCGATACCCAAAAATTGTAAGTCTATTAACGCATCTTCCGTTTCACGCTTGGTGAATCCTCCACAAATAATATGCGGCACTGCGTCAATATTATAATGGTTCATAATTGCAGCACAAATACCCACCGTACCTGGTCGCTTGCGCACATCCACTTTTTCAAAAGTGCCGTCTGCTTTTTTCTTAAACATGGTTTCACTTCTGTGGTAAGTCACATTGATCCAAGATGGCTTAAACTCCATTAAAGGATCTAAATGATCATAAATAGAAGTGATGGTTTTACCTTTTAAAGGTGGTAAGATCTCAAAGGAGACCAATGTATCTTTTGCTTTCGCTAAATGTTCTGTTACGTGCATAGAGTACAAAAATAGTTAAT
>CAZBJP010000026.1:9823-18390 GCA_964492205.1 uncultured Sediminibacterium sp. | reverse complement strand
GTGAAACAGCTATTGATGCTATTAAAAAAGAGATTGAATCAAGTTTTGGAAAAAAGTATTATCAACCAAGGAAATTCAAAAATAAAAACGAAAGTGCGCAAGAAGCACACGAAGCGATTCGCCCTACTTATATGAACGAAAGCAAGGTGGATGATACAGATACAAATAGATTGTATGAATTAATTTGGAAGCGAACCATTGCTTCACAAATGAGTGATGCACAGTTTGAAAAAACAACTGCAAAAATTGAAATTTCTACCAATAAAGAAACCTTGACAGCTAGTGGTGAAGTAATGAAATTCGATGGTTTCTTAAAAGTGTATTTAGAAGGCAAAGATGATGATGATATTGATGAAGAAGTGGACGCTGAAGGCAATGAAGCTTTGTTACCTCCTTTAACTAAAGGCCAAGTACTTGATTTTATTAGCATGACTGGCTTAGAAAGATTTAGCCGTCCTGCATCAAGGTATACTGAGGCCAGCTTAGTTAAGAAATTAGAGGAATTAGGCATTGGTAGACCTTCTACCTATGCGCCTACTATCACGACCATCATGAAGCGTAACTATGTGGAAAAAAGAGAAAAAGAAGGCGTTAAAAGAGTTTATCAAATTCTTTCATTAAATGCAAAGAATGAAATCAAAACAGAAACTGCTTCAGAAATTACTGGTGCAGAAAAGAATAAATTGTCTCCTACCGATTTAGGATTGGTGGTAACAGACTTTTTGAAACAGCATTTTGAAAAAGTGATGGATTTTGGATTCACTGCTAAGATCGAAGGAGAATTTGATGAAATCGCAGAAGGGAAATTAAAATGGAGCAAAATGTTGGAGAATTTTTACCAACCCTTCCATGAAACTATTGAACATACTTTAGAAACTGCTGAGCGAGCAAAAGGGGAACGTGAATTAGGATTTGATCCTGTGAGTGGCAAGAAAGTCATTGCCCGTATGGGTCGATATGGCCCTATGGTTCAGATTGGCCATCAGGATGAAGAAGAAAAACCAAAATTCGCTAAGCTTAAAGCGTCTCAGAGTATTGAGACTATTAGTTTTGAAGATGCAATGGAGTTATTTAAACTTCCAAGAACCCTCGGCATGTTTGAAGATGAAGAAGTAACAGTTAATATTGGTCGTTTCGGCCCTTATGCTGCCCATAGTAAGAAGTTCTACTCTTTGAACAAGGAAATGGACCCTTATACGGTGACCCTCGAAGAATTGACACCAATGATAGCTGAAAAACGCAAGGCTAAAGACGAACGAACAATTAAAGTATTTGAGAAAGAAAAGATCCAATTGTTAAGAGGTCCCTATGGGCCTTACATTAAGCAAGGCTTGCGCAACTTCAAATTAACTAAAGAACAACAAGAAAATGTAGAAACGTTAACCATTGAAGAAGTAAAAGCTATAATTGAGGAGTTGAAAAAGAACCCTCCTCGTAAAACAGCCAGAAAGAAGAAAGCTTCTTAATAATTTTATAAACCAAAGCAAGCTTTGGTTTATTTTTTTGCGTAAAAAGAAATTCAGGGAATAAAGACATAAAGTAAGCCCTTAGAAATAAATACTAATCAAATACGAACATTCGAACCTTTGAGCTGAATGTAGATGATTATGGTATTTTTTCTAAGGGCTTTTATATGCGATAGAAGTAATATAGATTTTTAAGCCATTGCTGGACTAGGCTTACTCATTGATTTTAGAAATTGAATATGTGCTTTAACGGCACTTAATACCGTTGGATATTCAATGTAATTCAATTGAAATTCTGCACATGCTTCTTTAACGATCTTACTGATTGCTGGATAATGCACGTGTGATATTTTTGGAAATAAGTGATGTTCAATTTGGAAATTCAAGCCTCCTACTAACCAACTAACAATCTTACTTTTAGTGGCAAAATTCGCAGTAGTTTGAATCTGGTGCGCCGCAAATTCGTCAGGCAATCTATTCTCAGGCTGAATCGCTACCGGGAATTCTGTATGTTCTACTGTATGTGCCAATTGGAAGACAATGCTCAACACAAAACCAGCAAAAAAAGTACTAACAATAAATCCAGTCAACCAAGTCTGCCAACCTAACATTACTATAGGAATGACGACAAAAATGGCAGCATGGTATATTTTAACAATCCAGAATTCAAAATGATCAGCAATGGACATTTTCTTTAATGGAATAGATCCAATTTTCCCTTTGAAGTACTTATTATAATCTGTAAAGAAAATCCAAAAAACATACAATAACATGTATAGAATGCTGAAATAAATATGTTGGAAACGATGTAATACATAATGTTTTTGTGTTGGTGCCATTCGCATAAATACCCCCACTTCAATGTCGTCATCTACTCCATCCACATTAGTATAAGTATGGTGTATCGTTACATGTTTCATGCTCCACATAAAACGACTTGCGCCAAGAATACTGATTGAAGAAGAGGCTAACTTGTTTAACCATGCATACCTACTAAAACTACCATGACTTCCATCATGCATAATATTAAAACCTATTGCTGCAATTAGGCCACCAAAAAACAAACATTCCACAATGGCAATAGCTGTAGGTGGGGTGAAAAATACCAAATGAATGTAGGTAATGAAAAATAAACCTATAAGAATTGCTGCCTTAGTAAACAATTTATAGTTACCTGTACCACGAATGGTATGCTCTTCCAAATATTGATTAACTCTTTTCTTTAGTTCGGCATGTAATGATTTATTTACTACTGGAAATTTAGGAACGGAAACAGTTTGTGTTTGCATAAATAAGTTTAGACTTTATTATATGCAAAATACGTCAATAATTCATTAGATTAAGCCTAAATATTGCTAAAAATTACAGAACGTCGAATATTGTATTTTATTATATACAGGTCAATTTATATATATCCACAAGAGATGAATAAATAAAATCGTTTGTTTAATTTTTTTTACGTCATTTTGAACAAGAAATACCAAGTATCACTACCCATGTTGCCTAAAAACGAAGAAATCAAAGCTTTATTTCGACTGATCGATGACCCAGACGAGGAAGTATTTAATACCATTGCTGATCGTTTGTTAGATTACGGAATACCTATTATTCCAGACCTAGAAAACTTGTGGGAAAATACGCTAGAGGAAAGCACACTAGAACGTATAGAAAGAATGATTTACAGACTTCGTTTAAAAGACATACAAGCACAATTGATTACATGGAGTGCATCGCCAAAACCTTCGCTTTTTGAAGGCGCGTTAATTTTAGTAAAGTATCAATACCCAGAATTAGCTTTAGATACATTAAGACACCAATTAGAAAAAATTAGAAGAAATATCTGGCTTGAGTTAAATAATTATTTAACGCCCCTTGAACAAGCCAATGTAATTCGCAATATTTTATTTAGTTACTACCAAATAAAAGGCGTGGAAGTGAATTATGAAAACCCAGAAGATTTTTTGGTTTCTTCTCCTTTGCAATCTAAACCTGGAAATGCTTTTGCAAATTCATTGATCTATGCCGAGTTATGTCAACAACTAGAAATTCATGCAGAATGGATCAATATTCCAAAACAATGTATACTTGCCTATTTTAGTGCAGACTGGGAACCACACGAGATTGTTCCGAACCCTCAAGAATTTATTCAATTTTATGTAGAAGGTACATCTGGTCATCCCTTCTCACAAAAAGATATGGACCAATATTTTATTAGGCATAATATTGAACCTAAATCACTTTATTATAAGCGACTTTCTAATCAAAGAGTGATCAAAAAAATGATCCTTGAATTTGCAAAATGTTTTCAGAGCCCTACCCTTCAATTTAAGCGAGATGACCTAATTGAATTGGCAGGTTTGCTAGATCAAGAAACAAAGTAAATGCAACTAGAATTCAAACATATTTATATGAGCCCAATTGGTCGGATTAAAATTGTTTCGGATTCAGATTGTATTCGATCTATAACTTTCTTAGAAGATACTGATACGTCATTCAATTCAGAAAATATTGAAAGTCCTGCTGTCATCCACCAATGTATCGATGAATTAATCGAATATTTTAGTGGTAATAGAAAACAATTCACTGTCGCAATTCACCAAGAAGGCACAGATTTTCAACAAAAAGTTTGGAAGGAATTGTATGAAGTACCTTTTTCTAAAACAATGAGCTACGCTGAGTTAGCAAAGAAATTGGGTGACCCAAAAGTCATTAGAGCAGCTGCATCAGCAAATGGCAAAAATAAAATTGCAATTATTGTTCCTTGCCACAGAATCATAGGTTCAGATAGAAATTTAACCGGCTATGCTTGGGGACTGGCTAGAAAAAAATGGTTATTACAGCATGAATTCAGAATTGGACTCGGTGTTCAAACGCTATTTACCTAAAATTGAACCTGTAAAGCCAAATGGCAGGATTTGACTAGCCGAAGGAATTAACATTATTTTTCCTGTCTTGCCTGCCAAAATAAGCTTAATAGGTGCCTTATACCTTAATTCAAAGTCCAATAATGACTGGCGGCACATGCCGCAGGGGGATAAAGGATGATCTGATTCAGTACCATTAGGCATATAACTAATCGCCATAGCGGTTATTGTCTCTTTAGGGTATTGACTTCCTATACTGTTTAAAAGGGTTCTTTCTGCACAAATACCTACTGGATAACTAGCACTCTCTTGATTAGACCCAAGTATAATTTGACCATTCGACAATCTAGCTGCAGCACCCACTTTAAATTTAGAATAGGGTGCAAATGCAGTTTCAACTGCTTCATAGGCAGCATTTAATAAAGTTAAATCTTCGGCTGATAAATCTTGCTTTGCATCAAATTCTTCGTATTCAAATTCAAATTTCTTTTGCATGCATTTTATTTTATCAAATTAAACAACCTGTTCCATCTTATTGATTGACTATAGCTAAACCATATCAAGGCAGCACGGCCCACTATATGTGTTTCAGGAACAAAACCCCAATATCGACTATCTTGACTGCGGTGTCGATTATCACCCATCATCCAATAATAATTTTGCTGAATAGTATAGCTTTTTGTGGCTTTGTCATTAATAAAATATTGACCATTTTGAGTTGTTAATTTTTGATGCTCGTAACCTTCTATAATTCTCCTGTATAATTCGATGGTGCTGTCGTTTAACAAGACTTGATCTCCTTTTTTAGGAACACGAATGGGTCCAAAATTATCAGCTGTCCATGGAAAATGCACTATGTCATTAGGAAATGTATAGCCCACATTTTGGTCTTCAAATAAAACCACTGACTTTACATTGGGTAACCTTTTTAAACTAGCTGCAGCATTAGCTGTTATGTTTAATTTAAAAGTATTTGTACGACCTTCTATAAATTGAAAGTCTGCAGTAGCTTCATTAATATTGATGCCTAAAGAATCTTGTACAAATTCTTCTGCCAAAGGCCTGCCATCAGTTTCTACAATATACTCAGTTTGCATAAATGGCGCTACCAAAGCTGGGGCACCATTTACCCATAATTGACTTTTTTTAATTTCAAGTACATCCCCTGGAATACCCACACATCTTTTAATATAGTTATCCGTCTTATCCATTGGATGAACTAGTATCGGGTAATCCGCTTGAAGTTTTGATCTGTCATTATTGTATTGAGGACTTCTCAAAACATCATAATAAGGAATTTTAGAACCAAAGTCTGGTAAATTGATAATGGTATCTCCTGCAGGAAAATTAAACACCACTACATCGTTTCTTTCAACATTTCTTAGTTTAGGGAAACGTTTATAATCCAATTGAATCCATTTTAAATAGGAAGGCGTTGTTGGTGCACCTGGTAAAGTATTATGTACAAATGGAAATGACAAAGGTGTTTGTGGGATTCTTGCACCATAAGTTACTTTATCAACAAATAAAAAATCATTCACTAATAAAGTCTTTTCCATACTCTCTGTTGGAATCACATAGGCTTCAAACAAAAATGTTCTAATCAAAGTGGCAGCAACGATCGCAAAAACACCTGCATCAACCCATTCTCTTGAAGCTGGTTTATGATAATGTGTCAACGCATCCTCTCCAAACCATTGTTCTTTTTTATCTAATCCTAAATAAGGTAAATAAATAAATGGAACTATTACAGCCAGCGTATGATGAATTAATTTTACACGCTTAAAATGCATCACAAAAATGATAGTAATCCACAAACTCACAAATTGACCAAGAATTGGAATGAACTGAATCCAAAACCAAACTTTTGGAATCTTACAAAGCCGAACCACTTCCCATGTATTATAAATTGGAATGATTGCTTTATTCACCGACACCCCTGCTTTTCTCAACATTAAATAAATTCCAATATGCCAACCCAACCAATAAAGTATAAAAAGTATCATGCCCATATAGATGTAATTAGATAGAACAAAAATATCCCTTTGTGAGGGATATTAGATAAAAAGATTTATTAGCCGTTAAGCAATCGTTTAAATGGTTAAATAGGAGGATTACCCTTATTTGTACTGCTGTAACACTTCTTTAACCAATTTTACTGAACGTGTCACATCAGGGATAGCCAAAGCAGTTAAATTCGGCGCATAGTGCATCGGCGCATCTGCGCTAGTGATTCTTCTGATAGGCGCATCTAAATAATCGAACCCTTCTTTTTGAATACGGTAGCTTAATTCTGAAGAAACAGAAGCAAACGGCCATTGTTCTTCAATGATCACCAAACGATTCGTTTTTTTAACACTTTCTAATACCGTCATCCAATCTAAAGGACGAATCGTTCTTAAGTCTATGACTTCTGCACTAATTCCTTCTTTTTCTAATTCAACTGCAGTAGCCAATGCCACTTTCATCATTTTATTATAGGATACAATTGTAATATCTCTACCTGATCGTTTTACATCTGCAAGCCCCAATGGAATATAATATTCCTCCTCTGGCACTTCAGATTTATCTCCATACATGACTTCACTCTCTAAGAACATGATAGGATCTTCCTCATATCGAATGGCTTGTTTTAATAAACCTTTCGCATCATAACCATTAGAAGGAGAAACAACTTTAATACCTGGAATATTCGCTAAATAACTTTCAAAAGCAGTAGAGTGTTGTGCGCCTAATTGACCTGCACTTCCATTTGGCCCTCTCATCACAATTGGGCAACCGATTTGACCACCACTCATCGCCAACATTTTGCTAGCCGTATTTAAAATTTGATCTAATGGCAATACTGCAAAATTCCAAGTCATGAATTCAACAATCGGTCTTAGTCCATTTTGTGCAGCACCCACTGCTACAGCAGTAAAACCTAACTCAGAAATGGGCGTATCTATGACTCTCTTCGGGCCAAATTCTGCCAACATACCTTGACTAACTTTATAAGCTCCATTATACTCAGCAACTTCTTCTCCCATTAAAAATACGCGCTCATCTCTTCTCATCTCTTCATTCATTGCTTCACGTAAGGCTTCTCTAAAGGCTATTGATCGCATGGAAATCATTTTTATTTTGAATTGCAAAAATAGCGTTTTATCAAGGAAAAAAGTATTTCTGACAGCAAAAAAAATCCCTTCCCGAAAATCGGGAAGGGATTACTAACTAACCCATCAAAGTTCCTTAAAATACATTGTAAGTAAAGCTTACATAGTATAGTCCACCTATAGCTGGACTTCCAAAAGCTGTATTATAATAGGTGTTCATAATATTAGTGCCACCTGCCTTCACTAAAGATTTAATTGAAGGGATTTTATAAGTCAATACTGCATCTAAAGTATTGAAAGCAGAAACTTCACCTACTCCGAATGTACCTTCATGAGTGAAGCCTTCTTGGTAACGATAATTTGCGCTAAAGCCTAAACGCTTCTTAAATGCAAAACCACTATTACTCAAACCTACATTTGATCTCATCTTAGGCGTATTGAAGTAAGAAATAAAACCTTCTTGTAACCCACCTAATTTGTCTCCATAAATGCTACTAGACACTGTGAAGTTTGCAGGCAAAATATAATCTAAAGAAAGACCCCATCCAGAAGTCTTCACTTCTTGAGTAGAATTGGTTGAGATACTGTAAGCAATACGTTTGCTTGCATCTAATACATCAGCTGGACTAGGCGCAGAAGCATTTCTAGATTGTATTACAGTTACACCACTAATGAAGTTTTCATACTTACCAAAATAATAGTAGAAATCAATCAATAATTTTTTAGCTACTAATCCCTTGTAACCTACCTCATATGAACTCATTGACTCAGGTTTGAATTCTGGGAAAACTTGTTGTTGAAGTAATGCAGGATTAGGCTTTCCTGCTAATGCAGACGCACCAAATGCATTCACACTCGCTAAAGTATAAGCAGGGTTTGTTTTGAAATTATAATAATCTCTTAATTGTGGCAAACCACCCATTAACCTTGTACCACCGCCAATTAGTAAATTAATCCATTGGTTTTGAGTTGTTGGGAAACGGTAGGCTGTTTGATAAGATAGACGTAAATTATGGTCTTCTTCTAGTTTAACAACCAATGTTGCTCTTGGTGTAAAACGACCTTTGAAATTATCATTTTTATCATATCTACCAGAAACTGAAAACTTAAGTAAATCATCTAAGAAACGCTTAGACAATTGT
>CAZBJP010000026.1:0-9813 GCA_964492205.1 uncultured Sediminibacterium sp. | reverse complement strand
GCTTCATAAATATTTATCTTAGCAGCAGTGTCAGCGAACAAAGTACCTTGTGAATTCAAGATATATTGTCTTGAGCTACCACCCACTAAGAAGTCAGCATTGTACTTTGCTAAACCTAAAGCATCTGTTAAATTATATTGTCCTTCTAACACACGTAAAGATGATCTATCTAAGAACATTGCACCACCTTTTGAAATAGGTGTATTGGTGATAGATTGAAACAATGGATTCGCCCCTATAAAACCTGTTGGTCTACCTGCATCTGCATTGGCTCTTGCACCTGCATGCGCAGCTTGTTGATTCATTCCTGAGCTCAACAAAGTAGTATAAGTTGCTGCATACACTGGGTACCAAGTAGCACTTGGTTTCCATGCTTCGTTAAAATAACGAGCAGCTATAGTAGAGTTAAATGAAGCACCAGAGTTCTCTATGGTAGTATAGGCTCTTAAGTACCAGTTTCTAGATTTAATCTCTGCTTTGTACTGACCCATTCTTAAATCTTTCAAAGAATAACGGTCACTTCCTGTATAAACAGTGTTACCAAAACCATTATATGCAGCAATTGACGCTTCTACATTGTCATTGATTTTATAATGTATAGACCCTTGGAATTTCACGTTCAAGGCAGTTGGGTCAATGATATCTTTTTCTGCGTATCCTGTTCTACTTACATTTACATTAGAGTAATGGCCTCTAATATCACCATATAACAAAGTTGCATAGGGCACCAAGCCTCTTGTTGCTGCACTTGAATTTAAATAATCAGTATACCCTTTAATTGAATTTAAACCTGGAAGGAAAGATGCATTTTGTAAATCACTTAATACTTTTTGTGCTCCAGCTGCACCATAAACTGCACCTAATTGTCCTAAAATTCCATTTTTAATTGGGTTTAAAAGATCTCTAGTTAAATTAAGGGTAGTTTCATCACCATAAAAGTTTACACCATCATAATTTGGATCAGTAAATCTTGTTCCTGGAATAATTTGCCCATTCTGAGTACCTGTTGTTCTTGAATAGTTTTGATCACTTGTCGCTCTCCAATCTTCCGCTTCTGTATATTGAATACTAAATTTATAAGCAAAACGATCATTGAGTTTTTGAGCCCAACGCACTGTCCAATCTTTAAAAGGTGCTAATGCACGTTGTTTGTTGTCAACATGATTAATACCTTGTTTTATTTGAAAACTCAATCCTTGGTATTTGAATGGACTTTTACTATTAATTAAAACTGTACCGTTCATACCACCTGCACCATATAATGCAGAAGATGCACCTGGCAATAATTCGATATTGTCAACATCAAGTTCTGTTAAACCAACAATGCTACCCACTGAGAAGTTTAATCCTGGTGCTTGGTTATCCATACCATCAATCAATTGGTTCAAACGGTTATTACCGCTACCATTAAAACCTCTTGTGCTAATACTTTTAAAAGTCAAACTAGCTACGTTTACATCTACCCCTTTTAGGGTACCTAATAAATCATAGTAGTTAGACACAGGCGCAGTCTTGATTGTGTTGTTGTTTATTCTTTCAATCGTTACTGGAGACTCTAAAATACGCTCCGCAACTCTTGACGCAGCAACAACTACTTCAGAACCTAATGTAAAAGCTTGCTTTAAACTTACTTCCACCTTAGCAGTTCCTGTGTTCACCACCACTTCTTGATTTTCAAATCCTACAGAGCTAAAAACCAATGTATAAGGTGTTTTTTGAGACACATTTAATTTGAAAGTTCCTTTATCATCCGTAAAAGTTCCTGCGGATGTTCCTTTCACTGTAACAGATACAGCAGCAACGGTCTCACCGCTAGTTGCATTTTTTACAGTTCCGATGATTGTTCCTGCATTTTGAGCCAATGCATTCACCGCTGTAAAAGCAATGACACAAAAAAGGCCAAAACGAGTTAATAATCTTGTCATAATTAATTGTTTTTAAATTGAATTGTACGGCAAAATACCAAATTGTTAGCAAAACAGAAAAAATTATCAAAATACTGTTAAAGTTTTTATTTTCGTGTAATGAATCCTACCCAATTCCCAGGCCTACTTAGTACCTACCATGGCAAAGTAAGAGACGTCTATTATATTGAAAATGAATTACTTGTAATGATCGCAAGTGACAGAATCTCAGCATTTGACGTAATTTTACCTAAACCAATCCCCTTTAAAGGACAGGTATTAAACCAAATTGCAGCCTATATGCTCGATGCCACTAAAGATATCTGTCCAAACTGGTTAATCAGCACACCTGCTCCCAATGTGGCAATTGGAAGAAAATGCACCCCTTTTAAGATCGAAATGGTTGTTAGAGGCAACTTAGTGGGTCATGCTTGGCGCACTTATCAGGCTGGTGGCAGAAGCCTTTGTAGCGTGACCCTGCCTGAAGGACTAAAGGAAAACGACTATTTCCCTACCCCAATCATTACTCCTTCCACAAAAGCAAGTGAAGGACATGATGAAGACATCTCAAAATCAGAAATCATCGCACAAGGTTTGGCCTCTGAAGCAGACTGGGCAATTTTAGAAAAATATGCACTAGCGCTATTTGCTAGAGGTAAGGAAATCGCAGCTAAAAGAGGCTTGATTTTAGTCGATACAAAATATGAGTTTGGTAAAATTGGTGAGACCATTTATTTGATGGATGAAATTCATACCCCTGACTCTTCCAGGTATTTTTATGCAGATGGATTTGAAGCAAGACAAGCCAAGCAAGAAAAACAAAAACAATTAAGCAAAGAGTTTGTAAGAGAATGGTTAATTGAAAATAATTTTATGGGGAAAGAAGGACAAACTGTTCCAACCATGTCAGCTGAATGGATTGATACCATCTCTAAAAGATACATTGAATTATATGAACAAATTATTGGTGAAGCTTTTAAGCCAGATCCAAAAACAGCCACTGAAACCTTTGAATTAATAAGTAAGACATTACATTCATTAGGAGTGAAGTAAAATTTAAACTTTACCTTTTGAACTATACTATACATTATTGTTCATGCATAAAAAAGTCCCAAATTATTGGGACTTTTTTATGCATGAGTTTTGAGTTGATTATTTTACTTCAATATCAATACCTAATCTAGGTCTTAATCTTTGTTTTGATTTATTAAATACTTGCATCCCTTTCTTAACCCCTTTTCTTAATGCTTCCTGGGCTTCTAATGGCAAATGATATACTTCCTTACATGCATTAGTACAACAACCATCGAATTCCTTTGCACAATCTTCACATTGAATAAAAAGCAAATGGCAAGCATCGTTTTTACAATTGGTATGCGTGTCAGCGGGTTTACCACATTGATGACAACAAGCAATAATATCTTCTGTGATTTTTTCTCCTAAGCGATCATCAAATACAAAATTTTTTCCCTTGAATTTGCTTTCTAATCCTGCTTCTTTTATTTTGTTTGCATAATGAATTACTCCTCCTTCCAAGTGAAACACATTTTTAAACCCTTGATGTAACATATAAGCACTAGCTTTCTCACAACGAATACCACCTGTACAGTACATGATGATATTTTTATCCTTATGAGGTTGCATCATTTCTGCAGCCATAGGTAATTGATCTCTAAAAGTATCAGATGGGATTTCAATTGCATTGTCAAAATGTCCAACTTCATATTCATAATGATTGCGCATATCAATCACAATAGTGTCTGGCGAATCCAATAATTGATTCATTTGCTGCGCATTCACATATTTACCTTTATTCTCCATACTAAAACTTGGGTCACCAATGCCGTCTGCTACTATTTTTTCTCTCACTTTAATTTTAAGTACCCAAAAACTTTTACCATTATCGTTTACTGCTTTATTTAAACGAATACCATTTAATGGTTTAAAAGAATACAAATAAGATTTAAACACTTCGAATAAATGAGTTGGCACACTTATCTGCGCATTGATTCCCTCTTTAGCGACATAAATACGCCCAAATACCTGCATGGCATTAAGTGCGCGGTACATCTCGTCTCTAAAAATTACGGGATCCTGAATTGGAAAATACTGATAAAAACTTATAGTGGTTCTCTCAAAATCTTCTTCGTACAATTTCTGTTTCAACTCTTTGTTTGAAACACGGTTGTGCAGTTGTGCCATATGTATTTAATTTAAGCTCAATTACAGATTAAGCAAATTGATCACAAAGATAACACAATTTGATTTTTATATAAACGCACAATAGCTGATAAAAATCAGCTATTGTAAAATCAATAATTTGGGCAAGCTTATGCTGGATTTCGCACAAAAGATCCAGTTAAAGAAGCTAAGCCTCCTAATAAAGCTCCCACTAAAGTAGTGACGATGATTAAGGCTATATAAGACCCCCCTAAAGGTAGAATCTGTGCAACTTTGGTAGATAAAATATGGTTATTTGCAAGGTCAATGCCAAACGACAAGCCAGCCCATAAAGCACCCACCCCTAATGCTCCTGCTAAAAAGGATTGTGCTGGCTTAATTGGCAATGCAACAGCAATAAATAAGTTGGTCACCACAAAACTCCACCAAGGCAAGCTTCCATATATGCCAATTGCATAAGTTACTAAAGCGACCAATAAGATAGAAAGTATAAATTTCATTTGACTATTTTTAATGTTGAATTAAAGGAAACTAAGCTGTCGCTTTTTTAAATTGAATATGCCATTTAGTTCTTTCATGTTGCTTTAATTTTTCTTTAGGCAAGAACAGCAATCTGTAATACTTACCAGCCGCCCAATAATCTACAAAGCTATCATAATAAGGACTACCTGGATTACCACTCTGCCCTCCTGGATACAATCCATAGGCCTCAATTTCATCAGTCAAATGGACAACCATTCTCCAACTTGGTCCGTGTGTTTCACCAGTTGCGTTTATAATATTCACTCCACCTCCTATAGGTAAATTCAATCTACTTAAAGCAGGTATTTTTGTCAAATGTAAAACTCTCGTCGCCTTAAATGCTTCCCAACTTAATTTGTTTTCCTTTTCTAATTCAAGACATTTTAATGTTGCTTTTTCAATGCCCACAAGCACTTGTTCTTTAAGGCTTTCTACTTTATCTTTTGTTCTGATATCATCCGCCACCCTAAAATTTGTGTCTCGATTCATTTGCTCTAATAATACAAATGCTTCAGGTTTAGTTAATGGAATGACTGACCCTGCTAATTCATCTCCCCAAACTGCATTTTCAACGCTATCCCAAATCAATTTAAATATTGTGATCCCCTTTTCAGATGGATTATTGTATAAGTTCCATTGACCCATTATTTCTACCATTCTTTGTGCCTCTTTACTTAAACGATTTATTTCAATAAATTTCATTAAAGCAGGTCTAGCTTGTTCTGCAAATACATTGTAATTATTTGTTTGAAGTGCCTGCATGTCTTGCGCTGTTACCTGGGTCATGCCAGATAATTGTTTGTTGACACTGATCCCTCTGTATAAAGGAAAGGAACTTGCTGTCCCTAAATAATAAGGATAACTCGCGTCGGTGGACTTTTGATTTGCACTACTTACAAATCCACGTGCGGGGTTCATTATCATTGGATTTTCTTCAAAAGGAATAATACCCTGCCAATCGTAACTACTATCTTCTCCCGGCATAATAAAGTCCCCTTGTCTTTCCCATCTTGCCACAAAGTCTCCTTGTTGTTTAATAGCAATATCACCAGTTTTTGTTGCTACCACAAAGTTTTGACCAGGGCATTTCCATAACTGAATGGCTTTGGAATAATCGTTTATATTTTTTGCACGATTTAACTGATAAAAAGTTTCTACGCCAGTTGATGGATTATGTGCAGTCCACTTTACAGCAAGGTTTCTACCTTTAGATTGAGGGTTTTGAAAACTAGCATCAAACATAACAGGTCCCCAATGACTCATCGCAATATTTTCTATGACATCGGCACTGTCTTTAACTTTAATGACTTCAACTCTTTTTGTGACAGACTTCCATGCACCATTATACCAATATTCATTTTGGGTAGTATCCTTAAATTTCAACTCATAATAATCCAACACATCTCTTCCTGCATTGGTCACACCCCAAGCTAAACTATCATTGAATCCAATGATCACAGCTGGTGATCCTGGGAAGCTAGCGCCATATGTACTATGCGTAGGTGTGGTAATTTGTACTTCATACCATAAAGAAGGAAGATTCAATCCCAAATGCGGATCACTACAAACAATTGGTCTTCCAGACTTAGTCATTGACCCACTTACTGCCCAGTTATTACTTCCGTTATTTGGATCTGGCGCTTCAGGAGATTCAACCACTTTAGCAATATCTACATTAGGCGTTTTTTTCAAATAAGCTATATCGGATTGTACAGGCTTTATTGGAACAAGACTTGGTTCAGCATAAGCAGTACCAATAGGAATAATAGGATCCAATGAATCTTGTTGATTGGTATATAACTGATCAAATAAGTCATACCCTAAATAATCCCTTGTATTCGTCAACTGTAAATCTGCACTAGCAGACCTACCTGTTAGATCGTATGACATGAACATTAAAAACAAATAGGTCTTTTGTGGCGTCCAATTTTCTGGCGCAAAATTCATCAACTTATATTCAAAAGGCAAGTCCTCTGGAGCCAGTTGTTTTAAATACGCATTCACTCCAGCGGTATAAGCCTCTACAGTAGCTTTCATCACTGGATTACTTACATTAATATAGGCTTCTGTTTTCTCTGCACCATATACCATGCCTAATCTTCTAAAAAAACGATCAATCGATAATTTATCTGCCCCCGCAACTTCACTTAATCTTCCTGCTGCCACACGGGTTTGAAAATCCATCTGCCATAATCTATATTTAGCATGTAAATAACCTTGAACAAAATAAGCATCTTCGTCATGGTCTGCATAAATATGTGGCACTAAACGATCATCCATAAAAACATCTACATCTCCCTTCAATTCATTGGCAAGAATAGACGCATCAAAATTTTTGTTGACTTCTTCTGCATTCTTCCAAAAACCATGTTGTGGAGATAAGAAATAACCCAATCTTGGTGCTTTAGTGGCCCCTAATTTCAATTGGATATTCAATGTAAATACTAGCCCAGCGGTTACAGTTGCTGAAACTAAAAATGGTACTATGCGCATGGCAATAATTTAGACCACTAATGTAGTAATTATTTAATTAAGCTTGCGTTAAAAAATGCCAGATGGTCGTCTAAAGGGAGATAAGGATGCGCTTCCATCAATGCCACTGTTTTTTGGATACAAGTTCGTAGAAATTTTTGATGTGCTATTGAACCAATAAAAAATGGCTTATGGCTAAGTGCCAGTTGGAGCTCGGCAACTTGCTTCATAATTACCTTTGTGTCAGGCTTCATGTAAGTTTCAATTAATTTGTCCCACACATAACCAGAAGCGGCAAAATTAGGATGCACTAAATCCTCCGCATAGTATCGATAGTCTCTTAAGTCATCTATTACATATTCATACGCAGGGAAATAATCCACGTTTTCACACAAACTAATTAGCTCATGGACTGCATGAATTAAGACTGCCTTACTACGATTGTTTTCAATCAATCCTTCTCTTAAATGTCGAACCGGACTAATCGTAAAAGTAATCTGTAAATTCGGATTGAACGCATATAAACGTTTTACTAATCCATGTAAATTCTCAAGCAAAACTGTCGGCTGCATTAATGATTTAAAAAACCAATCTGCTGGCGCTTTGTGATTATTAGCCACTACTTGCCCTGCACCTAAAGGAGCATCTTTAGTCAAATGATACAGCCAAGCAGAACCCAAGGTAATGACTAAACGATTGGCCGTTTTTAGATAAGTATGTGCCTCTACAATAGAGGTGTTTATTTTATCTAAAGCCTCTTGTTGATCAATCGCCGAAAAGCGGCTATGATGTTGCCAGCTATGCCATAGCTCATTATGCTGGAATAGATCATCAATTTTGTAAGTTCTTATTTCTATAATTTCAGTTAATGCAGAAGATACACTTACTGGGTTGAATAGAATTCCATAAGGATTCTCTACAATATTAAATAAATGCGACTTAAATTTTGCACCAATATTTTCTGTAAAACAAGACCCAATTAACATAAGCTTATCTGCATATTCAATCGTATGCTTAGATGGTTTTGCTTCTAATGTTAATTTGAATTTCATTTGAACAATCTTTGCTTCATCGCTTCGTATAAAATGATACCCGCTGCTACTGATACATTGAAAGAATCGAAATTAGTGGCCATTGGGATCTTAAAAAAATAATCTGCAGCTTTCGCCAAATAAGGTTGTACACCTCTTCCCTCATCCCCCATTATAATACAACTAGGAATGGTCAAGTCAAGTTCGTGTACATTTTTATCTGCACGCATTTCACTGGTGAAAACCTGAATACCATTCATATGCAAATCATCCACCGCTTTCAATAGACTACTAACACGAACAACGTGGATGTGCTCTAACGCACCCGCACTGCTTTTAAAGGCTTCTTCATTCAATGCGCCAACACCTTTGTCAGGAATAATTAATGCTTGTGCTCCACAACAATGTATACTCCTGCTAATTGCACCAATATTACGTACATCTGTCACGCCATCTAACATCATAAATAACGGCGTCTCTCCTTTAGCAACTACAAAGTCAATTACCTCTTGTAAATCTAAATATTTAACATTTGAAATAAACGCAAGCACACCTTGATGATTTGCCTTGGTCATCCCGTTTAATTTTTCTATTGGAACCAATTGAACAGGAATGGTTTTTTCTCTAGCAAATTGTTTGATCTCTGCTAATCCTTCACCTTGCGCATTCTTTTGAATAAGTATTTTTTCAATATTCGCCCCCGACTCTAAAGACTCTATCAACGGCTGACGTCCGATAATAAACTTTCTCTCAGACCCACTAGGTCTTGGTGTAAATCTTCTTGGACCGGCAAATTTCTTTTCTGGTCTTCCAGCACGTTCGGGTCTATTATTTCTTTCCTGCATCTTTCAAAGTTATGGATTAAAATAAAAATCCCGTCCCAATTTGTGTCGAGACGGGATTTTAATTCAATCAATGATTTATTTTAAACCAAAGGCTTTTTTAACCTTGGCAACATAATCTAATTTCTCCCAAGTAAACAATTCCACTTTCATGGTCTTTGTTTTACCATCAGGTGAAGTGAATGTTTTAGTCACTGTCTCATTCTTACGACCCATGTGGCCATAAGCTGCAGTCTCACTATACATTGGCGTTCTTAACTTTAATCTTTGCTCGATAAAGTAAGGACGCATATCAAAAATGCCTTCTACTAATTTACCAATTTGACCATCTGTCATTTTTACTTTAGCAGTGCCGTAAGTATTTACGTTGATAGATGTTGGCTTAGCCACACCAATCGCGTAAGAAACTTGTACCAACACTTCAGAAGCTACACCAGCAGCTACTAAGTTCTTAGCAATATGACGTGTTGCATAAGCAGCAGAACGGTCTACCTTACTTGGATCCTTACCAGAGAAGGCACCACCACCGTGTGCACCTTTACCACCGTAAGTATCAACGATGATCTTACGACCAGTCAAACCAGTGTCACCATGAGGACCACCAATTACAAACTTACCTGTTGGGTTAATATGGTACTTGATATCCTTGTTAAATAACTTAGCGTATTTCTTATACTTCGCTTGCACTCTTGGGATCAAAATTTCAATGATATCTTTTTTGATCTTCGCTAACATCTTCGCTTCTGAATCAAAATCATCGTGTTGAGTAGATACTACAATCGCGTCAATTCTTACTGGCTCGTTTTTGTCGTTGTACTCTAAAGTCACCTGAGATTTTGCATCAGGACGTAAATATTTAAT
>CAZBJP010000025.1:5990-18993 GCA_964492205.1 uncultured Sediminibacterium sp. | reverse complement strand
AAATTTGGGCAAAGATAATCAAACCATCCTACTACGCACAGATATCCCCTACCTTTGCACCATAAATTGACTAATTCTATGGCAAGTATAGGGGACGATATCCAAACCAGATGGTGGGATTTGGAAAGAAAATTAATGGACCGTTTTGGCAAAAAACCAGACCTAGAGTCGATCTTGTTTTTAATAGGCTTACAGGAAACTGGATTTATAAAAGAAAAAATTACAAAAGAACAAAAGCAGGACTTAATGCATGTGGCGATTTGTAGTATTTTAATGTCAAGTGGCTTCTATCAATTAGAGGGTAAGGATGGAGATGGCTGGCCCCATTTTAAACAATTAAAAAATCTCCCCGTAATGGATTTAATAGAGCAGGAAACATTCCTTAAAGACCATGTTTTGCTCTATTTTGATAACAATCAGTTCTAGGCCATTGTTTTTTTAG
Source organism: uncultured Sediminibacterium sp. (assembly GCA_964492205.1). Taxonomy (GTDB): domain Bacteria; phylum Bacteroidota; class Bacteroidia; order Chitinophagales; family Chitinophagaceae; genus Sediminibacterium. Next base: position 18,551 of record CAZBJP010000025.1, on the reverse strand, counting down.
CGTTTTTTATGAATATTTGCAGGAATTAAAAATTAACCTATGCAATTCCCAGCAGACTTACGTTACACAAAAGACCACGAGTGGATTAAATTAGAAGGCAATACTGCTACTATTGGTATCACTGATTTTGCTCAAAGCGAGTTGGGAGACATTGTATATGTAGACATCAATACCGTTGGAAGTACTTTAGCAGCAGAAGCTGTTTTTGGCACAGTTGAAGCTGTGAAAACAGTAAGTGATTTGTTTTTACCAATCGCTGGCACGATTTTAGAAGTGAACCCCGCTTTATCCGCTCAACCTGAATTAGTGAACACCGATGCCTATGGCGAAGGTTGGATGATTAAGATGACAGTAAGCAACCCAGCAGATGTGGATGCATTGCTTACTAGCGAAGCCTATGCGAAGTTGGTGCATTAAACCAACCTTTATGAAATACCTTATTTGGGTGATTGCAGAAATAGCACTCGTATTTGTATTACTGAGTCTTCCTGGAAGTAGTTTTACATACCGAACGGGTTGGCTACACCTATTACCAATCGATAAAATAGTACATGTCCTACTATTTGGTTCACTAGCCTGGTCTTTCTATTATTTTTTTGATAAAGCCTCCATTCAAGCACTTAAATCTGTGCGCGCACAAGCCTGGGCAATGATCTTTTGTATCTTATACGGCATTGCTATGGAATACTACCAAAAGTGGTATGTGCCAAGCAGGGGCTTTGAAGTCAAAGACATGATAGCAGATGCCGCAGGGGTCTTATTGGCATTACCTTTGTATCATTTATGGAAAAAAAGACAATAATTTGTACTTTTAACTGAAACCTAATACCAATTCACCGATGGGGATAGAACAAGATATTCAACAGTCTAATTTCAGAAATGAGTTTCAGAAACTGGGCATCAATCTCCTTTTCACTGCCAACTGGCTAAATGAACAAATTAGCAAAATGCTTTCTGAGCAAGGCGTTACTCATCAACAATACAATATCCTTCGCATCTTAAGAGGTAGTGTGACGCCTTTAAGTACACTTAAGATTAGAGAAAGAATGTTGGATAAAATGAGTGATACGAGTAGAATTGTAGACAGATTGATTGCTAAAGAATTGGTGATTAAATCCACCTGCGAAAAAGACAAAAGATTAGTCGACATCACCCTCTCTGAAAAAGGACTTAACCTAGTTGATCAATTGGACCAATACAATGCCCGTATTGATGCATTATTAAAAAGTCTCAATGCAAATGAAGCAGAAACAATGAATGAACTTCTTGATAAGATTAGAACCATCCATACAGGATCATAATACATTTATACGCTACTTGATTTTCTTTTAACAGACTATTATACTACTATTTTCAGCTATGAAGCCTATTTTATTTGCCTTAATTTTTTCCCTTCCATTCGCCACAAATGCCCAACCAAATTTATCAGATAAAAATGTTTTTGAATTTCGTGCAGTATGGGTAGCAACTGTGGTAAATATTGATTGGCCAAGTAAATCAGGATTAAGCAATCAAGCACAAAAAGATGAGTTTGAAGCTTTGTTAGATATGCATCAAAAAAATGGTATGAATGCGATCATCATGCAAGTAAGGCCTTCTGGAGATGCCTTATACCCTTCAGCATTAGAGCCATGGAGTGAGTACCTCACAGGAAAGCAAGGACAAGCTCCGACGCCATTTTATGATCCATTGACTTATATGATTGAAGCAACACACCAACGAGGCATGGAGTTTCATGCTTGGATCAATCCTTATAGAGCAGTATTTGATGTAAAAAAATCAAGTATCGCTAATACACACTTATCGAAAATACATCCTGAATGGTTTTTAACTTATGGCGATAAAAAATATTTTAATCCAGGCCTTCCAGAAGTATGGCAGCATACCAATAAAGTGGTAGGCGATTTAGTGACACGATATGATATAGATGCCGTACATATGGATGATTATTTTTATCCTTATAAAATTCCAGGAAAAGAATTTCCAGATGAAACGACTTATAAAAAAAATGCCAGGGGTTTAAACAAAGATGATTGGCGAAGAAGCAATTGTGATACCATCGTAAAACAATTATCATCCACCATTCACCAAATTAAACCAGGTGTTCAATTTGGTATAAGTCCATTTGGAGTTTGGCGAAATCAATCTACCGACCCTAGAGGTAGTAAAACAAAAGCAACCACGAATTACGATGACTTATATGCAGATATCTTATTGTGGTTAGAACAAGATTGGATTGACTATGTAGCACCGCAATTGTATTGGGAGCAAGGTCATGCATTAGCAGACTACAATGAATTGATTGAGTGGTGGAATAGAAATAGTTATGGTAAGAATTTATATATTGGACATGGAATCTATAGAGCTGGAAGCAATACTGCATGGAAATCTCCAAATGAGATCCCGAATCAAATTAAGAAAATGAGGTCTTTAAAAAATACCCATGGAAGTGCCTATTTTAGCAGTGCAAGTTTTAAAACCAATGCCAATGGATGGAATGATAGCTTACAAAATAACTATTACCAAAAACCTGCATTGATTGCGCCAATTGAATGGTTGGTTCAAACTAATATGATGACACCAAAAATTCAAAAGCAATCAGACAATAGTTATTCAATACTAGATAGCAACCCATTAACAAGTTTAAAATATTTTGCCTTAATTCAACGAGGCAAAACAGGATATAGTGTAGCAGCTATTTTACCAAAGGGAACCAAAACTTTCAATTTAACTAAATTAGGAATAAGTAATACGCACAACGAGCCTATTTGGATTGTTGCAGTTGGCAAACAAAATCAGTTAAGCAAGTACCAAGTAATTGAATAATTTAATCGTAGATACGTTTTAAAGGAAGGTTTTCATTTGCCTTAATCAATAACGGAACATGTTCTACTACAGTCATGTCGTTATCCAATCCAAAGGCTTTCTGATCGCTTTGTGCCAGGTGTTTAATATTGAAATAAAGATCCATGATAAAGTCTTCTTTAAAAGGCAATTCATTTTCAATGGAGAAGAAGCTTTCAATAATCACATAAGTAATGTCTGCATGAAAATCTTTTTGTTTTAAGGATTCATACTTGCTATAAATACCCAATTCTTGACATTCATTCAATTCCTGCATCACTTTCTTAAACAGGACATTCACACGTGGTTGAATACGGAAACCTAATTTAAAATCAACACGCATCACTTTATCATCAGCCAGTTCGCGAATACTATAAGCCATGCCATAAGGAGAATCTGTACGATCGATATGGATAAACCAATAAATGTCAGCTCTTTTTGGTTTTCTATTTAAAATAGAGTCAATAATGCGATGCTCAATCTCTCTATAATTATTTGCCTTAGTTAGATAGACTAAGTGTGTCGCATATTTAGGTACATCTTTATCAGCACTTAAATTGGTGAGTGGCTCTAAATAGTTTTTCAATTTCACAAAATCCAAATATCGATTGGCAATTTTTCTAGCGCGATGCCATACAAACATCACTAAGATCATACTTAATGAGAATACAAATGTGATATAACTTTCTTTAATTTTAACCACATTAGCCACAAAGAATGATACTTCTACTACACTAAAAATAAGAATAATTCCTGCAACCAATAATTGCCCCCATCTTCTTACATTCAATAAATAAAAATTCATAAGAATGGTCGTCATAATCATGGTAATAATGATAGAGAACCCATAAGCTGCTTCCATATGCTCACTCTTTCTAAAAAATAAACACATGGTGATACATCCAGTCCATAAGATAAAATTCAAACTTGGAATATAAATTTGTCCTTTCTGATCTGTTGGAAATTTAACAGTTACCCGAGGCCAGAAGTTTAAACTGATTGCCTCATTGATTAAAGTAAAAGATCCACTAATTAATGCTTGACTTGCAATAATGGCCGCTACAGTCGCAACTCCAATACCTATAATTAAGAACCAATGTGGCATAATCTCATAAAAAGGATTCAATCCTTCCATTGGTTCGCCAATGTGTTGTATTAGCCAAGCACCTTGGCCCATATAATTCATAATCAAGGCCAATTTGACAAACATCCAGCTCACTTGAATATTCTTTCGCCCACAATGCCCCAAATCACTATACAATGCCTCTGCTCCGGTAGTGCAAAGAAAGACAGCTCCCAATAACCAAAATCCTTTCGGATAATTGGTCAAAAGATCAATCGCATAGTATGGATTAAAAGACTTTAAAATTTCCACATGGTCAATCACTTGGAAAAAGCCCAATAAAAAAATCATGGAAAACCAAACCAACATGATTGGTCCAAAAGCAAAACCAACAATTTTGGTTCCAAAACGTTGAAAGAAAAAGATTAAAGAAATAATAGCAATCACAATCCCTACAGTCAAATTATTGCCAGGAACAATAATTTTTTCCAATCCTTTCACTCCACCCAATCCTTCAATAGCTGAGGAAACTGAGATTGGTGGTGTAATCATGCCATCTGCTAACAACATAGCAGCACCAATGATAGCTGGAATATAAATCCATTTTACGTAACGACGGATCAATGCAAACAAAGAGAAAATACCCCCTTCTCCTCGGTTGTCTGCCCTTAAGGTCAGAAACACGTACTTAAAAGTTGTTTGCAAAGTTAGTGTCCAAAACACACAGGAGATCGCTCCGTACACTAATTGCTCTGTGATGACTTTGTGGTTAATGATCGACTTGAACACATAAAGTGGAGAAGTACCGATATCGCCATATATAATTCCTAGCGTTACGATTAGACCAGCAACAGAAAGTTTTTGCTGATGCCCTGAATTTTGTACCATTGACTAATAATCTAGGCAACAAAGTTTATACATTTTCTGTTGAAAAAATCAGAAAGTACAAGTATTTTTAAAATTGTTTAAAAAGTTACACAAAGAAGTAAAACTAAGGCTTGTAAGTACCCCACTTTGCTTCCACTGCTTTAAAACGAAAATCAAAAATTTCTTGTAGTTGCTTTTTGACAAAAAGAACTTGTGCAATATCTCCTAAAAAGCCCAATGGGATTTTATAATGTACAATATCATCCATTTTCACCCCACCCGGAACTGCTTTAAAATGATGTTGATGATGCCACATGGCATAAGGGCCAAAACGTTGCTCGTCCACAAAATAAGCGCCTTCCACCACATGAGTGATCTCAGTCATCCAATACAATGGAATCCCTAAAACTGGGCTAACCGTGTATTCAATCACTTGACCAGGATACATTTTATCACCATGGAATTTACTGATAATATTAAATCCCATCTTGGAAGGGGTGATTTTTGCCAAATTGCTTGGACTACTGAAAAAATCCCAGGCTTCATTTAACGAAATCGGGATAAATTGCTCGGTATGAAGGGTATAAACTTTAGACATACATTTGTAACAATGCTTTTGGCATTTTTGTTGTATTAAATCGCAACAAAGCCTTTAATTTTAACACATGATTAGTAAAGCAGATCAGCAGCGGGCATTTGAACAAGTTTACAAAGGACTTAATGAGGCGCAGAAAAAGGCAGTAGATACGATAGAGGGTCCAGTCATGGTCATCGCTGGACCAGGTACAGGTAAAACACAGATTCTTGGTGCAAGAATTGGGAAAATTTTATCAGAGACAGATACGGCTCCAGAAAATATTTTATGCCTTACCTATACTGAAGCAGGTGCAATCGCTATGCGCAAAAGGTTGATGGATTTCATTGGCACTGCTGCTTATAAAGTAACGATTGCTACTTTCCACTCTTTTTGCAATGACATTATACAAGACAATTTATCACTATTTGAAAAGCCAAGTTTGGATCCCATTTCTGAATTGGAAAAAATTGCTTTACTCAAAGAATTGATTGATCAATTTGATAAAAACAATCCACTTAAGCGATTTAAAGGGGATGTATATTATGAAATGAACAACTTGAGTAAGTTGTTCAGTACTATGAAAAAAGAGGGATGGGATGTTACCTACCTGACAGCGCAAATTGACCAATACATTCAAGACATCCCCTTTAGAGAGGAGTTTATTTATAAAAGAAAATACAAACAGTTTGAAGCGGGAACACTTAAACAAGGACTAGTAGATGATGCCATCGAAAAGATGGAAAAACTAAAAGCAGCAGTAGCTGCTTTTGATCAATACCAAACGCTCATGAAAAAACATGGTCGTTATGATTTTGATGATATGATCAATTGGGTGATTAGCGCATTCAAGGAAAATAAAAACCTTTTAGCACAATACCAAGAACGCTTCTTATATATATTAGTAGATGAATTCCAGGATACAAGTGGCACACAGAACGAACTAGTACAATTGTTAGCAAATTATTGGGAGCAACCCAATTTATTTGTCGTGGGAGATGACGACCAAAGTATTTTTAGATTTCAAGGTGCCAATGTAGAAAATATGTTGCATTTTCAAATGCAATTCAAAGATGATATTGTCAATATTGTTTTAGAGAACAATTATCGTTCTACCCAACCCATATTGGATGCCTCCGCTCAGGTGATCAATCAAAATCAAGAGCGATTAATCAATAAGATCAGTGGGTTATCAAAAAATCTCATTGCAGCCCTTCCGGAAAATCAACAAAATAGCGTTGCTCCTGCAATCCTACAATACAACGATCCACAGGAAGAAATGATGGATATTACAGAACAAATTGCACAGCTCATAGCAACTGGGACTCCTCCTAAAGAGATTGCAGTATTATACAAAGAACATAAATACGGCACAGAGATTGCACATTTTTTACAGCAGAAAAATATCCCCATTTATAGCCGAAGAACCGCTAATCTTTTTGACCAAATATTGATTCAACAAATTTTAAAAATTCTAGACTATCTAGCCTGCGAATGGGACCAACCCAATGAAGGAGCCAACTTATTATTTGAAATACTACATTTTAAATGGTGGCAAATCTCTCCGATTACGATTGCAACATTAACTGTTGAAGCGAATCAATTAAAATATGGAGCTCCAGAGAATAGCTTTAGAAAAGTATTGATAGACAAGACACAAGAAGTACAAACAGATTTGTTTTCAAAAGGAGGATTGGAGCAGGTTGCAAAAGCAGTAAAAGTATTAGAAGACCTAATTGGACAAATACCTAATGTAACATTGGTGAATTTGATCGAACAGATTTTACAAAAAACTGGTATCATTCAATCCATTTTAAATAGCGATGAAAAAGCAGCATCATTAGACATGGTGACTTCGTTTTTTGACTTTATTAAAGAAGAAACACATCGAAAACCAAGCTTGAATTTAAAAGAATTAGTGGATATGTTTCGTTTGATGAAACGAGAAGAGATCCGCCTATCCCTACCCATAACAACTGGGTCAGATGTTGGAGTAAATTTATTAACTACTCATGGCAGCAAAGGGCTTGAATTTACGCATGTATTTTTAGCAGGCACCAATGCAACTTATTGGGAGAAAAAGCGCTCTACAGCTAGTGCAGGATATAGCTTACCAGATACTGTATTCAACAGTTTAGAAAAAGCAGATGATAAAGAAGAATTAAGAAGGTTGTTTTATGTAGCCATCACTAGAGCAAAAAAACATTTGAATATCTCCTATAGCAAGTACAAATCTGACGGTAAAGAAATTGAACCAAGTCAGTTTTTAATCGAACTCGTTCAAGGAAATGACGGAATCATTCAAAACAAACAGTTATCGGAAGATGTTAAAATGCAATATAAATTACTGCGATTAGAAACTACATTGAAGCCAGCCATAGCGCAATTAGAAGCAGATTTTATCCAGCCAAAATTGGAAAAATTCTCTATGAATGTAACTGCATTGAATAACTATCTTAAATGTCCATTACATTTTTACTATAATAGTTTAATCCGCGTGCCTTCTGGAAAATCAGAAGCAACCACTTTTGGTTCCGCAATTCATGATGCATTAAACAAACTATTTATAAAAATGCAACAAGCAGGAAATATTTTTCCTGATAAGCAAACCCTAGTGGAAGATTTTGAATTTTACATGAAAAGACACCGCGAGGCTTTTACCCAACAAGAATTTAAAGATCGACTAGATTTGGGTGGTACAGTGCTGATTAATTATTATGATTTTTATGTACAACAATGGAATAAAATTGTCACGACTGAATACAGAATTAACAATGTAGTGGTGAATGACATTCCACTAAAAGGCGCGATCGATAAAATTGAATTCAATGGAAATGAAGTGGTCGTAGTAGATTATAAAACTGGTAATATCGAAAATGCTAGAGAAAAACTTAAGGGACCAAATGAAAAAAATCCAAATGGCGGCGATTACTGGAGACAGGCCGTATTTTATAAGCTTCTACTAAGGCACCATCCCAAAAATTGGCAGGTAACAAGCGCCGAATTTGACTTTGTGGAACCCAACAAGAAAAAAGCTTTTGAAAAAATTGCTATCAACATCACAGATGCAGATATGACCACAGTAAATCAGCAAATTCAAATGGTATGGGAGAAAATTCAGCAGAAAGATTTTTATACCGGGTGTGGTAAAGAAGATTGTCATTGGTGCAATTTTGTAAAAAACAATGAACTCGCTGTTGCTTTACACGAGCTAGAGGAAGAAATTTAACTAAGTTTGCAGTAGTATGATTCGATTCAAATTCATTCCAGGCTTTTTATTGAGCTGCCTTGTAGCTAGCACATTGATTCAATTAGGTGGCTGTGCGAATATTGTACCTCCTTCTGGCGGACCAAGAGACAGCATTCCTCCCTATGCGGTTTATGCCAAGCCAAAAGATTCAAGTACACAAATTGCACCCAAAGAAATTTTAATCAGTTTCAACGAATACATTACGACCAGCGCATTGCAAGAGCAATTGATTGTTTCGCCAAGTATCAAGAACAATCCATTAGTAGAACAGAGGTTAAATATGTTGCGCATTCGTTTATCGGATAGTTTAGATGCCAATACCACTTATAGTTTACAATTTGGTAATGCAGTTCGAGATGTCAACGAAGGGAATATTGCTAAAAATTATACTTATGTATTTAGTACAGGCGACCATATTGATACTGGGAGGTTATTTGGAAAAGTCCTCCTAGCTGAAACCGGATTAGTAGACAGTAGCCTGATTGCCGTCTTGCATCCAGCAGAAAATGACTCGGCTATTTTCAAAAATAAACCAAATTATTATACAAGACTTACCGGACAAGGTAAATTTGAATTCAATTTTTTGCCAGCAAAAGATTTTAATATCTATATCGTACCGAATGATTACACTAAACGCTACGATGATACAACAAAATTATTTGCCTTTTTTAAACAGCCTGTTAATGCAAATAATACTAAGGATAGTATTCAGTTATATGCATTTGAAGCAGCACCTAAACCTGAAAAAAAGTCTACTACTGTGGTAGGCACAAAAACCCAAAAAAAAGAAGCCCCAATTTTAAAATACACAAGTAATTTAGAAGGGAAAGAGCAAGATATATTAAGCCCATTTTTACTCAATTTTGAAACACCTATTCAACTCAACGACAGCTTTGCAATCCAGCTTGTTGATACCAATTTAGTGAAACAAGAAGGATTAAAAGTAGTGTTGAATCCCCTTCTGAACAAACAAATTAAATTGAATTTTCCCTGGGAACCAAATACTGATTACAAATTAATTCTTCCTCAACAAGCAGTAAGAGATAGCTTAGCAAACTTCTTAGTAAAAGCTGACACCATTCGTTTTAAAACAAAGTCAGAAGAAACTTATGGCTCTGCAATTTTAAGAATTAATGGTTATCAACAATTTGAGCATCCAGTATTATTATTGACACAAGATCAAAAAGTAAAATTCAGCTACCCCATAACACAAAATTTATTACGTATTCCTTTGTTGCCCCCAGGTGATTATCAACTGAAAATACTGATTGATAAAAATCAAAATGGCGTTTGGGATACTGGTAAATTCTATTCTAGGCAATTGCAGCCAGAAATCATTCGCAACTTGAATTTAATTTTAAATATCAGGGCTAATTGGGATAATGAAATGAACCTCATTTTAAATCCCTAATTTTGCTTTTAACCATTTATGCAATTACCTTCCTCTTTATTAGAAAACGCTGTAGCTGAATTTTCCAAACTACCGGGTATTGGGCAAAAAACTGCATTAAGATTGGTTTTGCATCTATTGAAGCAAGAGGAAGCTACCACTACCCATTTTAGTGAGGCAATAGTTAAAATGCGTAAAGAGATCCAATTCTGTAAAAATTGCTTCAATATTAGCGATGGTCCTATCTGTTCGATTTGTTCGAACAATTCTAGATCTAAGGAGCTCATTTGCGTCGTAGAAAATATTAGAGATGTAATTGCAATCGAAAATACAAGTCAATTTCATGGAACTTATCATGTTTTAGGAGGGATTATTTCTCCTTTAGACGGCATTGGACCAGAACAACTCACCATTGAACCCTTAATGGAGCGTATTAAAAAAGATCAAGTCTCCGAATTAATTTTTGCATTAAACCCTACTATTCAAGGAGATACAACCATTTACTATATTCAAAAGAAGTTGGCAGGTAACCATTGTAAAGTAACTACCATTGCAAGAGGAATAGCATTTGGAGGAGAATTAGAATACGCCGACGAAATGACTTTAGGAAAAAGCATTTCCAATAGGCAACCCATCCAACAATATATCAAGTAGATTGTTATTGATAAATACGCTTTTACAGTAAATATGGAATTACTACTGTTGAGGGAAATAAGATAAATATTTGGTCATTAGATCAGTAATACTTAATTTTGATGTTTAAACATTGATTTATGAAAAGAAAATTCATCGTTTTATTAGTAGGTATTTTTTCCTTGTTACAAGTACAAGCACAAAAAGTTTATAGCACTAAGTCCGCTGTTGTTCGTTTTATTGCGGAGGATGACAAAGACATTGATGCGACCAATAAAAAAGCGGTTAGCCGTCTAGAAACCAATGGTAAATTGAATTTCATCATGTTGATGAAAGATTTTAGTTTCGATATGGAAACCATGCAAGAACATTTTAATGAGGAATACGTTGAGTCTCATAAATTCCCACGTGGATTTTTCAATGGACAAATTATCAATATCAAATCTGTGAATTTCGCTAAAGACGGAAAGTATCCTGTCATTGTAAAAGGCAATATGCAGGTACATGGTGTCAATAAAACGATTCAAACAAACGGTATTATTGAAATTGTAAAAGGCATGCCTAAGGCTACTGCTAAGTTTACTGTTACCCTTAAAGATTTTGGTATTGGAGGCTTATTAATCAAAATGGTTGCCGACAAGGTAGATGTAGAAGTGGTGGCAAGCTATCAATAAAGGTCCAAATAAGCTTTAGGTATAATTTTGGATGGCAGCTAATACTGTCTTACCTTTGCTGCGCAACAGCAGGAGGATTTGTTTATTGTTCAACCTGCCATCCGAAAGGAGAAAAGAACTAATAAACGGTACACTTATCGCCCCCCTACTTCTTTTCCAATTGGATGCTGCATAAATTTAATGTAGTATTATGTCAATTAAAGAAGCTTTGCAAAAAAGAATTTTAGTCATTGATGGTGCCATGGGCACGATGATTCAACGTCATAAATTAACAGAGGAAGATTACCGAGGAACAAGATTTGCCAATTGGCATTCAGACGTAAAGGGTAATAATGACCTTTTATGCATTACTCAACCTGATATCATTACTGGTATACATTTGCAATACCTAGAAGCAGGTGCTGACATTATCGAAACTAATACATTCAGTAGTACTTCAATCGCTATGGCCGACTATGACATGCAAGATTTGGCTTACGAATTAAATGTAGCTGCTGCAAAATGTGTTCGTGATGCCATTCAACAATACAAATCTACACATCCAAATAGCACTGAGAAATATATTGCAGGATCCATTGGCCCACTGAATAAAACACTAAGTCTTTCCCCTGATGTCAATAACCCAGGATATCGTGCTGTGACATTTGATGAAGTAGTAGCAGCCTATACTGAACAAATACGTGGATTGGTGGACGGAGGCGTTGATGTTTTATTAGTTGAAACTATTTTTGATACACTCAATGCTAAAGCTGCCATCTTTGCCATCAAAGAATATTTTAGAAAAATAGGGCAACCAGAGTTGCCTATCATGATCAGTGGCACCATTACAGATGCTTCTGGCAGAACCCTTAGCGGACAAACATTAGAAGCATTTTATACATCTGTAGCACATGCTAAACCTTTAAGTGTTGGCTTAAACTGTGCATTGGGTGCTCAGGAAATGCGCGCACATATTGAGGAGCTTTCGCAAATTGCTACATGCTACACATCGGCTTATCCAAATGCTGGCTTGCCGAATGCCATGGGCGAGTACGATGAAGCGCCACACCAAACTGCACACTTTATTGAAGAATGGGCTAAAAATAAATTTGTCAATATTGTAGGTGGATGTTGCGGAACCACCCCCGACCATATCAAGCATATGGCAGCTCATGTAAGCAAGATTCAACCAAGAACATTACCCATTGTAGACAAAACTATCTAAAATTATGAGCGATCAACCAATACATATAAAGCCTTATTTAAGACTAGCAGGATTAGAGCCAT
>CAZBJP010000025.1:0-5980 GCA_964492205.1 uncultured Sediminibacterium sp. | reverse complement strand
CGAAGAAGCTTTATCTGTAGCTCGCCAGCAGGTAGAAAATGGCGCACAGATAATTGATATCAATATGGATGATGCTTTGCTTGAGGGTGTAAAAGCCATGACGACCTATTTGAATTTATTGCAAAGTGAACCAGATATTGCAAAAATTCCAATCATGATTGATAGCTCTAAATTTGAGATCATTGAAGCTGGATTAAAATGTGTACAAGGAAAATGTATCGTGAATTCCATTTCTATGAAAGAAGGAGAAGCCAAATTCATTGAACAAGCACACATCTGTAAAGCTTATGGTGCTGCCGTGATTGTCATGGCATTTGATGAAGTTGGACAGGCAGACACAAAAGCAAGAAAAGTTGAAATATGTGAACGTGCCTATAAAATTTTAGTAGAGCAAGTTGGATTTGATCCTGAAGACATCATATTTGATCCCAACATATTTGCCATTGCAACTGGAATCGAAGAGCACAATAATTATGCTGTTGATTTTATCGAAGCTACAAGAGAAATCAAAGCAAAAATGCCTTTAGCTAAAGTAAGTGGAGGCGTTTCGAATGTATCTTTTTCATTCAGAGGAAACGATGCAGTAAGGGAAGCAATCCATGCCGTCTTTTTATACCATGCAGTGAAAGCTGGAATGGATATGGGCATAGTAAACGCAGGTCAATTAATTGTATATGATGAAATTGAACCTGAGTTAAAGCAACTATGTGAAGACGTAATCTTGAATCAAAATAACGACGACAACCAAGCAACAGAGGCATTGATTCAATATGCTGATGCGCTAAAAGCAAAAGGCGAGGATGCAGGACAAGTTGCAGATGCCAATAGTAAAAAACTTGCATGGAGATCTGGCACCGTAGAAGAAAGATTGGCACATTCACTCATCAATGGGATTACCGATTTTATTGATGCAGATACCGAAGAAGCAAGATTAAAATATAACGCACCATTAGAAGTAATTGAAGGGCCATTAATGGCCGGCATGAACCAAGTTGGAGATTTATTTGGAGCTGGTAAAATGTTTTTACCTCAAGTAGTTAAAAGCGCCAGGGTAATGAAAAAAAGTGTAGCGGTATTGACACCCTATATTGAAGCAGAAAAAGAAAGATTAAAAAACACATCTGTAAATCCAAATGGCCAAACAAAAGGCCCTGCTAAAATTTTATTAGCCACAGTAAAAGGTGATGTTCATGATATCGGTAAAAATATTGTAGGTGTAGTTTTAGGATGTAATGGATATGAAATAATTGATATCGGTGTGATGGTCCCAGCAGACAAAATTCTTGCTGAGGCCGAAAAACACCAAGTGGACATAATTGGATTAAGTGGACTGATCACCCCCTCATTAGACGAAATGGTGTATATCGCCAAAGAGATGAAACGTCGTGGAATGAATATTCCATTGATGATTGGAGGAGCTACAACGTCGAGGATGCATACTGCAGTTAAAATTGCACCAGAATACAATGATGGCGTGATTCATGTGTTGGACGCATCAAGAAGTGTTACCGTTGCAGGCTCTTTATTGAATAAAGATTCTAAAGGCCCATTCTTAGCAGAATTGGAACAAACTTATACGCAATTAAAGGCCGACTTTGATAATAAAAAAACAGTCAAGCAAAGTATTCCTTATGCAGCTGCATTAGAAAATAAAGTAGCATTAGATTGGGACAAATTTGAGGCAACTACCCCAAGTTTCACCGGCAATAAAGCCATTGAAATAACAGACTTGTCTGTATTGGTAGATTATATCGACTGGAAACCTTTCTTTATTGCTTGGGAACTACATGGTAATTTCCCAGCCATTTTAACAGATGAAAAAGTAGGCGAAGTAGCAAGTAAATTGTACCAAGATGCACAAGCTTTATTGCAAAAAATTATTGCAGAAAAATGGTTGACCGCAAAAGGTGCAGTTGGGTTCTGGCCCGCAAAATCTACAGGTGATGATGTCATTGTTACTAATGGCAGATCTTCAGTCAACTTACACTTTCTTAGACAGCAAGCAAAAAAAGCTGCAGGTCAACCCAATTTCTCATTGGCCGACTTCATTTGTCCAGTTACTGAAAATAAAACAGACTACATAGGTGCGTTCGCAGTAACCATTCATGGTATTGAAAAACACATCAAGTCCTTTGAAGAAAATCTTGACGACTATAATAAAATTATCTTACAAGCTCTTGCAGATAGATTGGCTGAAGCTTTTGCTGAATACTTGCATGAAAAAACAAGAAAAGAATATTGGGGCTATGCTAAGGATGAGCAATTAGACAATGAAGCATTGATTCAAGAAAATTATGTGGGCATTCGCCCTGCACCTGGATATCCTGCATGTCCAGACCATACTGAGAAATACAGCTTGTTTAACCTATTGAATGCAGAACAACATACTGGTATTAGCTTAACTGAAAGTTTAGCCATGTACCCTGCATCTAGTGTATGTGGCTGGTATTTTGCACATCCACAAAGCCAGTATTTTGGTTTAGGTAAAATACAACAAGATCAAGTGATAGATTATGCTAAAAGAAAAAATCAGTCTTTGGAGTATATTACCAAATGGTTACAACCTGTGATTGATTAAACCTTTTCAAATAACCACCATTTACGTTTTCTTGGTTTTACTTTATAATTGCTACGAACATATTTGCTAATGTGCTCTATAGCTTCATCACAATTATCTGTGAATAAGATAAATTTTTTATCCTCCGCCGAAATGGTACCAGCTTCAATCATATGGTCCATCCAATGCATGAATGGCTCGTGATAGTCCTTGCCCATAACCACAATAGGGAAATCATTAATTACTTTAGTTTGTGCTAATGTCAATGTTTCAAAAAATTCATCCTGTGTACCAAAGCCCCCAGGCATAATTACAAAAGCATAAGAGTATTTTACCAACAGAACTTTTCGGATAAAGAAAAAACTAAATGTAATTGACTTTTGAACATATGGATTAGGGAACTGTTCAAAGGGTAGCTTTATATTACATCCAATTGATTTTCCACCATTCTCAAAAGCACCTCTGTTGGCTGCTTCCATAATACCTGGGCCACCCCCGGTCATCGTAACGAAACCTAACTCTGCAATTTTTTGACCCATTTTTCTGGCCATTTCATAATAAGGATGTTCTTCCTTAAATCGAGCCGAACCAAAAACTGTGATACAAGGCCCTACAAAATGCAAAGCTCTAAATCCTTTGATAAATTCAAAAAAGATTTGAACAGCAAATAAAAACTCATTAATCCTTGGTTTTGGCCCATCTAATTCAAAATGTTTTTGCGTTGGTATGATCCTTCGCTTATGTACTGACTTACCTGTTGATTGCATAAGAAATGATATCGATTATTATCTGTGAAGTTAGAATAAAATAGGTATTAAATGTCTAAATCAACTAAATTTGAGTTCTCAATTCGACCCTGTAAATGAAACATTGTTTTCTCTATTTAACCATATTAAGTTCACAATTGTTTTGTCACTTCGCATTTGGTCAAAACAATCGATTGGTACTTGAACAAGTACAAATGTATTCGGTGATCAATCCAGAAGCAAAGTACTGGCATCCAACGAATAGCCAAATTCAGCTTTTTGCAAACAATTTAGACGCAACCCTTTTTAAAAGCCTTGATTTAATAAGAGACACTAATTATGTCACTGGCATCAAAATTTTAAATAAACCAAATCAATTAGGTAAACTTGTTATTGACTGGAGTAAAAGTAAGTTAATCCCCTATCATGCATATCTTGAAATTTACGAGCTACCTCCACAACAGACTTTTGAAAATAAAATGGTGCCTTTTGAGATTCCTAAAAAAGACAGTATTCAATCTACCTGGTTTCTTACTTGTACTATACTTGATGAAAATAAAAAAACACGATTTCAAAAAACTATTTTAATTGGCATGATTCCTATGATGAATCAGGGAATTGGCTATCCGGTTGGAAGCCCTATTTCTACCCCCAATAATTTATTTAGAGCTATTCATTCAGCGATAAGTTATTTTAATAAAAACAAGGCTGACATTGAGTATGTGGAAGCAAAACTGCCAACTGGTTTTGCTACAGACAATTATATCATGCCTTTGATACAAGCAAAACCAAGAATTAATATTGACACCAGCAAAGGTTTCATTCAGTATACACAAAATAGAGAGCGCAAGCTACTAAGAGTTCCTGGAGCAGTCATGAACAAAATTGACACAAAAGACAAATCAAACAATAATCCTTTTTTTGCTATATTGCCAGAAATCAGAAAAAGATCAAGTACTTTATTTAAAGAATATTATCAAGTCTTGCAGCCCTTAAGGAATGTAGGTGAAAATAAAGATTATACATTGGAAACATATATTGAGTTTAACCCAATGATTGATCCAGAATTACGCGCCACACCCCCTATACGATTTTTACCAGATAGTATACATAAAATTTTTGAAGACACCACTTTAATTGGCAGGTTTAAAGTGATTGAAAATCCAATCAATAATTTGTGGATGTTCAACTCCAATGAAATATACAATGGATTTGACTCAGCCTCAATTTTTAAATTAAACACAAACTATCCTAAAAGGGTCATTGTGCATTCAAAATCTATTGAAGGCAAGATTGGAAAAGATGACTTTACTATACTTTTCAACGATGATATTGACGTTAAAATGATCTACCTCAATAAAGTCGCAATCATGGCAGTTCAAGGAAAAAATAGACCAAACAATTTAGTGCCATTGCAAGAAATAAATCAAAATACAATTTCGTCTCTTTTGCTAATGTTTGCCTATAGTGAAATTTTTCAATCGCCAAACTAAATAACAATGCGTATAGTAAGTTATAATGTGAATGGCATAAGAGCCGCTATTAAAAAAGGGTTAATTGAATGGCTAAAGGAATATCCTGTTGACATATTATGTGTGCAAGAAACAAAAGCGAGTAGTGAAGATATTGACTTAAGTTTATTTACTAATCTAGGCTACCATATAGCTTGGTATCCTGCAGAAAAAAAAGGATACAGTGGTGTAGCTGTTTTTAGCAAACAAAAGCCTAGTCTTGTCGTACACGGTAACGGACATGGCATGAGTGACGCGGAAGGACGAGTGATAAGAGTTGATTTTGGAGACCTAACTATTATCAACGCTTATTTCCCATCAGGAACAAGTGGTGACTTAAGACAGACCTATAAGTATCAATGGTTGGATGAATTTTATGATTGGATAGAAAATTTAAGAAAAGAAAGACCCAATATTATTGTTGCAGGGGATTATAATATTGCACACAAAGAAGTTGATATTCATGACCCTAAAGGCAATAAAAAATCATCTGGTTTTTTACCGGAGGAGCGAGCATGGATGGATCATTTTTTGTCAACGAATTGGGTGGATAGTTTTAGACTAATTCAACCAAACACCATTGGAGCATACTCCTGGTGGAGTCAAAGATTCCCATCCGTTAGATTGCAAAATAAAGGATGGAGAATAGATTATCTTTGTACAACAAAAACATTGTCGCCCAGAATCAAAGA
This sequence comes from uncultured Sediminibacterium sp., assembly GCA_964492205.1. Taxonomy (GTDB): domain Bacteria; phylum Bacteroidota; class Bacteroidia; order Chitinophagales; family Chitinophagaceae; genus Sediminibacterium. The sequence continues at coordinate 474 of CAZBJP010000025.1, read as the reverse complement.
TGCATTTATACTACCAGAAATAAAGCATAGTGACCATTGTCCTATTGTAGTAGATTTAAAAAAATAAATCCATGTTTGTATCCAATATTAGTTTTCAAGTAGACCCAGCAATAGAAACAGCATGGCTAAATTGGTTAAAACAACACTTTATTCCAAGCTGCCTTGCCACAAACTGCTTTGTTAACTATCAACTTTATCAACTCGACTTAGCAGCTGATCAACTACCTACGTATACTTTACAATTATTTTGTAAAACAGCTGATCAATTGGCCCAATTCCAAGAAAAACACGCAGAAACGCTGCTTTTTAACGTCACTGCACAATGGGGAGAACAATGTTTTCACTTTAATACAAGTATGAAAATTGTGAATTGATTGTGGATAGCTAAAGTCCCAAAACCCGTGCCTGGCTTCATTTTAAACTTTTAAAATCCTGTAATTCAATACCATAAAGGATTACAGCATTACAGCATTA
>CAZBJP010000024.1:7744-20781 GCA_964492205.1 uncultured Sediminibacterium sp. | reverse complement strand
TCCTCTCTAATGATTTTTCGAGGCACCCCATAAACGAGTGCCTCGATTTATTTTAATGACTTTTCATTTGTCTCCTACTCTTTAAAGTGGGCTTTTTTATGCACCTACCTTCACGACTCCGTGATGGATTTTTGTTAAGGTAGCATAACAATGCTCCATGCTCTTAATATCTTTGATGATTAAAATAAAGGTCTTCCCTACTTGCTTAAAATGAGCATTGTTCATTGCAGTTTGAGTAAAACTTAAAAGTCCTTTAAAAATAGCACTTTCATAATAAGGGGAATCTGGTCGATTGATAAAGAAGCACCTTAAGGTTTCGTCTTTAAGAGTCATTTTTTCAAACCCTAATGAAATTGCTAAACGTCTTGATTGAATCGTTGTAAAAAGTGAAGCCACCTGTTTAGGCATTGGCCCAAAACGATCTATTAATTCAACCTTCATCGCTTCCAATTCAGTATCATCAGCTGACTGATCCAATCTAGTATACAATGAAAGCCTTTCTCCAATACTTTCTACATAGCCATCAGGGATCATGATTTCCAAATCAGTATCAATCGTACAGTCGGTTACAAAATCATCTTGCTTGCTAATCTCTTCTTCAAATAAATCTTTGAAGTCGGAACGTTTTAATTCACGCACCGCTTCTGCTAATATTTTCTGATACATCTCAAATCCAATCTCGGCCATAAATCCGCTTTGTTCTCCGCCTAATAAGTTACCTGCACCGCGGATATCCAAATCACGCATCGCAATTTGAAAGCCAGATCCCAACTCACTAAATTGTTCCAAAGTTTGTAAACGTTTACGAGAATCATCTGGTAAGGTACTCAATGGTGGTGCCAATAAATAACAAAACGCTTTTTTATTACTACGTCCTACTCTACCCCTTAACTGGTGTAAGTCACTTAATCCAAATTGATGCGCATTGTTAATGATGATTGTATTCACATTCGGAATATCCACTCCACTTTCTACGATATTGGTACAAACCAGTACATCATATCTACGCTCTATAAAATCAAATATTTTTTCTTCTAATTGATGTCCTTCTAATTGTCCATGCGCAAAACCAATACTTAAATCAGGGCAAAGCTTTTGAATCATGGCACACATTTCTGCCAAGCCTTGTACCCTATTGTGAATAAAGAATACCTGCCCGCCTCTTTCTGTCTCAAAATAGATTGTTTCTCGAATGACATCCTCATGAAAAACCTGAACCTCTGTATGGATAGGTTGCCTATTTGCAGGTGGTGTATTGATAATACTCAAATCCCTTGCGCCCATTAAACTAAAATGCAGGGTTCTTGGAATAGGAGTTGCAGTCAATGTCAAACAATCTACATTGGTTCTTAATGTTTTTAATTTTTCTTTATGCGCTACCCCAAATTTTTGCTCTTCATCAATGACCATTAATCCTAAGTCTTTGAACTGAACTTCCTTACCAAGTATACCATGTGTGCCAACTAGGATATCTATCTTACCCTCTTTCACTTTAGCAATCGTTTCTTTTTTCTGTGCAGCAGATTTGAATCTATTTAAAAAATCAATTTCTATAGGAAAATCTTTTAACCTTTCTTTGAAGGTCTTAAAATGTTGAAAAGCTAATATGGTTGTAGGCACTAGCACAGCCACCTGCTTTCCATCAATCGCCGCTTTGAAAGCAGCACGAATAGCTACTTCTGTTTTACCAAAACCCACATCTCCACAAACCAAACGATCCATTGGCGCCGCCGCTTCCATATCTTTTTTTACATCAGCTATAGCCTTAGCTTGATCAATTGTATCTTCATAAATAAAAGAGGCTTCCAATTCATGCATCATATAATTATCTGGCGAAAAAGCAAATCCAGTCTGCGCTTTTCTTTGTGCATATAATTTGATTAAATCAAATGCAATAGCTTTAACTTTTGCCTTCGTCTTATCTTTTAATTTTACCCAAGCATCAGATCCTAACTTATTTACTTTAGGTGGCGTACCTTCCTTACCAGTATATTTTGATATTTTATGTAAGGAGTTAATGTTCACATATAATATATCACTGTCCTTATAAATAATTCTAACTGCTTCTTGCATCATGCCACTCACTTCTATCTTCTGTAGGCCACTATAAACACCTACTCCATGGTCAATATGTGTCACGTAATCACCGGGATGGAGGTCACTCAATGTACGCAAAGTAATAGCCTTATTTTTACTATAGGCCTGCTTAACTTTATACTTATGGTATCGTTGAAAAATTTGATGATCTGTATAACAAACCATTTTATGATCGTGGTCTATAAACCCCTCGTGGATATTTTTAACAATAGGCGTAAACTGAATCTCCGTTTTTAAATCTGTAAAAATTGCGTGTAATCGCTCTAGTTGCTTTGCTTGTTCCGCAAACAAAAAGAGGTCGTATCCTTTTTTTTCAAATTCTTGTAAGTTAGCAATCAAGTATTGAAACTGTCTATTAAAACTTGGCTGCACCTGCGTACTAAAGGCTAATTTTTGTGCTGTTAAATTGGCTTGAAAGCCCCACTCAATAATATTTCTTTTCAAGAGTTGTGCAGAAACAAAATCAACTGGAACGAAATCATCTAGCTGTGTATTTTTCTTATGTGCATCCGAATCATCTATTAATTTAGTCACAGGTGCATGCATTAAAAATGCTTCCAATGCATCCACTTGATCATACCCTTTTTGTTGAATTAAAGGCCAGTCTTTTAACCAAAAAATAGTATTGTCAGCAATAAATTCCATTAAAGGAATTTTTTGCGTATCCTCAAATTGCGTTGTTACATTTGGAATAATATTCACCTGCAATAACTTACGTTCACTCAACTGTGTTTCTGGATCAAACAAACGAATGCTATCTACTTCTTCTCCAAATAATTCTACCCTGTACGGCTTTTCATTCCCAAATGAATAAATGTCGAAAATCCCTCCTCGTAATGCAAATTGACCTGGCTCATACACAAAATCAGTTCTTTCAAAACCATACTCTATAAGACTTTCCATTAAATTGTCAAGCCCAAGCGTATCATTGGTCTTGATCTGAATAATATGCTGTTGTAAAGTTTTGGGCAAAATTACTTTCTCAAAAAATGCCTCTGGATAAGTAACTAATATTTTTTTATTCCCCCCCATCGATAATTTCGTTAAGGCCTCGGTCCTTAACATCACATGTGAGGGATTCAACAAACTAAAATTTTGTGCAGTTTTAAAAGAAGAAGGAAAATAAAATAAATCCATAGCCCCTGTGATACTTTCCACAGCATTGTAAAAATAGGCTGCTTCTTCTGCATCATTTAGTACAATGACATGATTGAATGTCGAAGTTTGAACATGCGTGAAAATATACTTTAAAACAAATGCCGGCGCAGAGCCATTGAGATTTTGTAAATGAACTTGAAAAGGCTTTTTTTCAGCCTCAGACATAGCAATTCCATCTACTATTTTTTTTAGTAGGGGGGATGCATCGTACCGATCAAACAAAGATTGCTCATTCATAGTTCAGCCTACAAAGATACAATCAAAAAATAGACGAATTTGATATCGTTAAGTCTATTTCTTGGTATTGATGCTTTGTAACCTCAAAAATAGCTACGCCAGTGCTCCCAGAGAAAAATGGAATATAGATCCCTTCATTATAACCTAACACTAGGGTATATTTTCCAGGTCGAAGCCTGATTTTATAATTGCCCTCCGCATTGCTTTGTGCTTTTTTAATGAGTTTGGCTTTTATCCCCTTTGCATAGTTGCCTTTTGAGCCAACCAATTGGTCTACACTTGTTGCTGGGTATACATAAACAAATGTAGCAAACGGCTTTCCCACTTGTGTTGACTTGCCTTTTAAAGGCATCATCGCATCTTTTTGTAGCAATACCTTCCCTTTGACACCTTGCTGTAACGGGCAAAAGGCCATTAAAATTGGCGCCAATGATACCATGAAAATATATCGAAGTGTATACTTGAACATAATGCCTGTTTTAATGAAGTTACATCAAATTATATTTTAAACTAAAAGGTACTTATTTAAGGTTACAACTTGTATCATTTACAAAGAATTGATTGTAATTTAGATTATGAAAAAAATGTTTTTTCTTTTCCTATTATATATTTTAACATCAAAAAGTGTATTTGCTCAAACGACGACAAAATCAAGCGAGTTAATGTCAACAGCTAATAGCTTGACTTTAAATGCACGTGCCAATTTTTCAAAAGCAATTATTACTGCCAGTCAAAAAGGATGGCCCGTACAATATAAAAATAGAAATCAATTCAATGCAAAATTGATTAGTGTTGACGCAAAAGGTTGGCCTAAATATTATATTAGTTATGCTGATCCAATTAATGCTATTACCATTAATACCAATAAAGTTTGGCCTGGTGCAGCTGCCAATTTAAACTTAAGTGGAGCAGATGAGCTTGTTTCTAATAAATTAGGTATTTGGGACGAGGGTATCCCTCGATTAACGCACAAAGAACTTACAGGTAGAATTACACAAAAAGATAATGCAACAGAAACAATTAACCATAGTACACATGTAGCTGGAATAATAATGAGCAAGGGCATCAATCCATTGGCAAAAGGAATGGCTTATAATATTAAGGGAATTGTAGATTATGATTGGAATAACGACCTATCAGAAATGTCTGCCGCAGCCGCAAATGGCTTATTAATTTCAAATCATTCTTATGGAACTGTTGCTGGTTGGGACTATAACAGCGATTCATCCAGATGGGAATATAATGGAAGATGGAATGAAAAAGAGGATTTTCGTTTTGGCTTATATGATTATGACGCACAAATTCAAGATTCAATCGCCTACAATGCCCCCAATTATTTAATAGTGGGTGCTGTGGGAAATAATAGAACAAGTTCAGGTCCTTCTGTAGGACAACCTTATTGGAGAAAAGACCAAAATGGCAAATTGTACAATGCAGGAAATCGTCCAGACAGCTTAAGCAGTAATGATTCCTATGGAAGTATTTCTACTGATAAAAATGCAAAAAATATCCTCACAGTAGGGGCAGTTTACGGCATCCCTTCAGGATACAGTAAGAAAGAAGACGTAGTCATGAGTAATTTCAGTTCCTGGGGTCCTACTGATGACGGTAGAATAAAGCCTGATATAGTTGCACAAGGTATTGCTGTTTATTCAACTATTGCAACGAACGATTCTAGTTATGGCTATCAAAATGGTACTTCAATGGCTACACCAGGAGCAGCAGGAAGTTTATTACTTTTACAAGAATTGAGTCAAAGATTTATCGTAAATGGTGCACCTAAAATTTTAAAATCAGCTACTGTAAAAGGACTGGCTATTCATACTGCTAATGAAACAGGATTATACCCTGGCCCAGATTATAAATTTGGATGGGGGTTACTTAATATAAGCGAGGCAGCCAACGTGCTTAATACTGCGTTGACAAATAACAATAATGCAAGTAGCCCACACTTTGTTTACGAAAATAATTTAGTAAATGGAACTAGTCAAAGTTTTAATTTTATAGCTTCAGGAAAATATCCCGTTAAGGCAACACTAGTTTGGACAGACATTAAAGGTAGTTCAAGTGATCTTTTGAACGACCCCAGTCCTAAACTAATCAACGATTTAGATTTAAAGATAACGCAAGGAAGCAAAACCTTTTATAGCTGGAAATTAAACCCTACAAGTCCAGAAAGCCCTGCTACTAAGGGTATAAACAGCTTAGACAATGTTGAGAAAGTGGAAGTAGACACGAGTTTAGTTGGAGCGAATTATACTGTGACAGTAAACCATAAAGGTACATTAGAAAGAGGTCAACAAAGTTATGCATTGATCATAAGTGGCGCTGGCGGAACTGCTTATTGCACTTCTGCAGCTACCACTTCCGCAGGCACGAAAATAGATAGTATCCAGTTAAATAATATTAAATTTTCAAAAACAACAGCAGATAACTACGTTGACAATACTTCATTATTCGTTAACGGAGAGTCTAACGGAATACTAAATATATTTTTGAGATCAAGTAGCTCAGACGGAACAAATAACAATCGTATTCTAAAAGTATTTATAGACTATAACAATAATGGTATTTTTGACACCAATGAATTAGTTCATACTAGCAAGGTATTCAATAATGGTGATTATAGCGCTAATATTTCACTAGCTAGTAACTTAGTCCTTAATCAGCTGACGAAAATTCGACTGGTGGTCACTGAAACTATTTTAACAACAGATGTAAATGCATGCGGAACTTACACAGCTGGTGAAACACAGGACTATACCCTAAAAATAGTTAGCCCTTCTAATGATATTCAAGTTCTTGAGATAACCAATCCAATTGGCGGTGTATCAGAAAAAGCTGTACAATATGTCACGGTCAAAATTGCAAATAATGGTGCGAACAAGATTACCAATATTCCACTAAGTTTAGTTGTTAAAAAAGGTAATACCGAAATACTTACCACTAACGAAACCTTTACAGGCAGAATTTATGGTTCAGAAATCATGTTCTATACTTTTCAAACCCCTATTCAAATTGAATTAAATCAAAGTTATACGATTACAGCCACAGCAAGTATCAGCAATGATCAACAACCTAGTAATAATTCCATAACTTCAACTATCATTAGTGCAAATACGAGCGCTGCTGTGACAGGCTCTGCTACTTCTTGTAATGATAACATTCAATTACTTGTAAACAACCCTGTGGGCGATGAACAATATGTTTGGTTTGATAAAAATACAGATTTAAGCAAGCCTATTGCTGTTGGAACAGGCGTAAAAGTTGTATCTAGTGCACAGAATGTTTACGTAAAAAGAGGATGGGATGGTTTTATTGGACCTAGAGATAAAACAAGTTTAAGTAATTCAGGAGGCTATAATAATTGGAATAGTGGATATGGAGAATTTATTAGGATCAATACAAAAACACCGATTAACTTAGAAACAGTAAAACTATACACTGGATATGCAGGTAAAATTGAACTAGAATTAAGACTGTTAAAAAGTTTTACTGATTCAAATTATTCCTATTATCCTTCTCAAAGTCAAACAAAAACTTTGCACGTAGTCGCTAGTAGTCCTTCCCCTGCGATAGCCAATGACACAGCTGGTACTGGCTTTGCCACACCATTTGTAGCAGCAGACTCTGGAAGAATCTATGCGATCAATATGAACCTAAATCAAGCCGGAGATTATATTTTAATTGCACGCTGTGCAGATAGTGCAACTATATTTAGAAATAATAATATTTCAACAAACTATTATCCTTTTGGACCAACTACTTTAAGTGCTATCACTGGAAATTGGGCAGGTGCCGATTTTGCTAAATTCTATTACTTCTTTTATAATTTACAAATCAGTACGCCTCAACACGACAATAATTTAACAAAAATACCAGTTATTGTCGCCACAAAGCCAATCATCACTCAAATTGGTGTTGATAGTCTTAGATCAAGTGTAGCAGACAGTTATCAATGGTATAAAAACGATGAAATCATTCTTGGAGCAAATACTCAAGGTTATAAAATACCAGTAAACATCATTAATAATGCCTACTATAAAGTAGCCGCTACCATTGGCACATGTACAAACTATTCAGAACCAAAATTAATTTTAATCACAGACTTGCCTCAAGCACCAACAAAAGAAATTGGATTGAAAATTGTTTCTTCTGATAATATTGAGAATATTATTAAAGGCAATCAATTCTTTATTCAATTCAATAATGTGAAAACTAATACAATCAGTTTAAATATTTTGAACAGTAATGGTGCTATTGTGTTTCAAAAAGATAAATTAAATAATCAAAATTCTGCACAGGCAGTTCAAGTGCCTACTTTGAGTACTGGTATTTATTTTGTTAAAGTATTTGCAAATAATAAAGTGTACGTTCAAAGCGTATTCGTCACCAATAATTAATTTATTATGTTACAGCCTTGGCAAGATGCAGTCGTCACCAGAATTGTACAAGAAACACCAACTACTAAGCGCTTTTGGCTCGCCCTTTCTAGCGGCAGTGTATTTGATTTCATTCCAGGACAATTTGTTACTTTAGACTTGCCTATCCACGAGCAAAAAAATAAACGCTGGAGAAGTTATTCTATCGCATCGGCACCTGATGGCACTAATGAATTCGAGTTAGTCATTGTTCATTTAGAAGGTGGCGCTGGAACGACCTATTTATTTAATGAAATTAGTGTAGGTAGTACTATCAAACTGAGAGGACCTCAAGGAGTTTTTGTTTTGCCTAAAACAATCACTACAGACCTCTATTTCATTTGTACTGGAACAGGTGTTGCGCCATTTAGGTCGATGATTTTAGATATTCATCAAAAGAAAATACCGCATCAAAATATCCATTTAATGTTTGGATGCAGACAATATACTGATTGTTTATACGGTCATGAATTTAAAAAACTAGAAACTGCTGAGCCTGATTTTTATTATCATCCAAGCTTTTCAAGAGAAACCGAAATAAGAGAAGGCGCTAACCATGGCTATGTTCATGCTACCTATAAAAAGCTACTCGACGCTGGCGCAAGCAAAGATGCACAGTTTTATATTTGTGGCTGGAAAGATATGGTGGACGAAGCTAGGACGACCTTAACGGAATTAGGTATCCCAAAAAACCAAATTCATTTTGAATTATATGGATAAATAAATGCGCTCAAAATTGAGCGCATTTATCATGAAAATAGTTACATGCTTAAGCAATATGCTTTAATACTAATGCTTTTACCTCACTCATTGGTATTCTTTCTTGCTTCATACTATCTCTATATCGAATCGTAACTGTATTGTCTTCTTTTGTTTGGTGATCGATTGTTACACAGAAAGGAGTACCAATAGCATCCTGTCTTCTGTAACGTTTCCCAATCGCATCTTTTTCTTCATAGAAGCAATGGAATGATGGCTTACATTCATCCATCAAAGATTTAGCCAATTCAGGCAAGCCGTCTTTTTTGGTCAAAGGCAACACAGCTAGTTTCAAAGGAGCCAATTTTGCAGGTAAATGCAACACCACTCTTGAATCAGTTGTACCATCTTCTTTATTAATCACTTCCTCTTCATAGGAGTTAGTTAAAATCAATAAAAACATTCTATCTAGTCCTATAGAAGTTTCAATCACATAAGGCACATAATGTTGATTGATCTCTGTATCAAAATATTGTAATTTCTTTTTGCTGAATTCCTGGTGACGCGATAAATCAAAATCTGTTCTTGAATGAATACCTTCCACCTCTTTAAATCCAAATGGAAATTCAAATTCAATATCCAAAGCCGCGTCAGCATAATGGGCTAATTTAACGTGATCATGAAAGCGGTATTTGTTAGCAGGTATACCCAAACTTAAATGCCATTTCATTCGTTCATTTTTCCAATGCTCATACCATTCTTTTTGAGTACCTGGCTTGATGAAAAACTGCATTTCCATCTGCTCAAATTCACGCATTCTAAATATAAACTGACGTGCCACAATCTCGTTTCTGAAAGCCTTGCCAGTTTGCGCAATACCAAAAGGAATTTTCATTCTAGCCGTTTTTTGTACATTCAAAAAATTCACGAAAATACCTTGTTCTGTTTCAGGTCTTAAATAAATAGTATTGGCATCTTCTGCTACTGAACCTAATTCAGTAGAGAACATTAAGTTGAATTGTCGAATCTCTGTCCAATTGCTCGTACCACTCACACTACACTGAATTTTATGTGCTTGTATCAAATCACCCAAACCCGTGAAATCATCCTTGGCTAGCAAGGCATCCATGTCAGCTAATAATTTATCTGCTCCCGCTTGATCACCTTTTTCAATCAACTTACCTGCATGTGCTTCAATCAGATGATCTACGCGGTATCTTTTTTTACTATCCTTATTGTCAATCAATGGATCACTAAAACTATCCACATGACCACTCGCCTTCCAAGTGGTTGGATGCATGAAAATAGCTGCATCAATGCCCACAATATTATCATTCATTTGGGTCATGCTATTCCACCAGTAATCACGAATGTTCTTTTTTAATTGCGCCCCGTAAGGTCCATAATCATATACTGCACTTAAGCCATCATAGATTTCACTACTAGGAAAAACAAATCCGTATTCTTTGGCATGCGAAATGATCGCTTGTAATGTATTGTCTGTAACTGTCTTGCTCATAGTTTGCAAATATAGGACGAGAAAAGATTAAGGCTGTAATTTTTCATTGTTTTGGTGCCTTTCTCTGTCTCGAATGGTTTTCTTTTGAAGATTCTTCTCCAATGCAGCTGTCAAATCCACACCAGTCTGATTGGCTAAACAAATTAACACAAAGAGAATGTCCGCCATCTCATCTCCCAAATCTGCCTCAGCTTCTTTGTTTTTAAAAGATTGATCCCCATATTTACGCACCATCAATCTAGACAACTCCCCCACTTCTTCCATTAATACACCTAGATTAGTCAATTCACTAAAATATTTCACCCCAATGGTCTTGATCCATTGATCTATTGCAGCTTGTGCTGCTTGTATGGTCATTTGGTTGGACATTTTATTCCTTGTTTTTTGAGTCAATAATTATGGTGACTGGGCCATTGTTCAATAAAGAGACTTTCATATCTGCACCAAATTGCCCCGTTTCGATTGGCTTGCCTAAATCCTTGGTTAATTGTAAGATCATCTGCTCATAAATTGGTATCGCTGTTTCTGGTTTTGCTGCAGCTATATAAGAAGGTCGATTGCCTTTTTTTGTAGCTGCATAAAGCGTAAATTGACTGATAAGTAAAATGGAGCCGCCAATATCTTGTACATTTAAATTCATTACCCCATTCGCGTCATCAAAAATGCGTAATTGTACCAGTTTATTTGAAATCCATTGAATATCCTCTGTCGTATCTTCATTTTGGATGCCTAATAAGACCAATAAACCTGCTTGAATGGATCCAATTACCTGCCCTTCTACTTTTACATTCGCCTCGGATACTCTTTGGACAACAACTCTCATAATTAAGGTATTTACATCATGAAGATAAACAAAACTATTTTCATTAATTTAGCTGTAATTTCAATGCCTTGAGTAGTATTAAAAAATTAGCCGGTCAAACCGTATGGTATGGACTTAGTTCAATAGCCGCAAGGTTCATTAGCTATTTACTTACCCCCTATTTAACTTATAAGCTTTCTGATATTGCTTATGGGGAGAATTCGATTGTTTATGCCTTTATTCCTTTTTTAAATGTTTTAGTGACCCACGGCATGGAAACGGCATACTTCAAGTTTGGATCCAAAGAAAATGAAGACGAAATATACAACACTAGTTGCTTTTCTATGCTGATTGTGACTGCAATTGTGCTGATTGGTTTATTCACATGGAGAATTCCTTTAGCCAACTTATTACAAATCACAATTCATCCAGAATACATTAGTCTGTTGGCTTGGATTGTTGCTTTAGATGCATTGACGACGATTCCTTTTTCGAGGCTTAGATTACAAGGACGTCCCAAAAAATTTGCACTGATAAAAGTAGGGGGCATCTTATTAAATATACTAGCGACCTATGCGCTTATAAGCAGTTTGCCTCAATATATACAAACGCATCCAACAAGCTTTTTGCAAGCTATTTATAGACCCAATTGGGAGGTAGGTTATATTTTAATTGCTGGAATTATACAGAATGTATTTGTGTTGATTTTGTTACAAAAAGAAATTAGATCTATCCGATTCTCGTTCAATTTTAAATTATGGAAGTCAATGATGGTTTATGCGCTTCCATTGATTTTAGTGGGCTTTGGCGGTATGATCAATGAAACGTTAGATCGAATCATGCTAGGATGGTGGGCACCTGGAGGCAGTGCAGATGCGAATAAAGCCTTGGTGGGTATCTACAGTGCTTGTTATAAATTAGCCATTTTAATTACCATTTCAATTCAAGCATTTCGAATGGGTGCTGAACCATTTTTTTTCAAACAAGCAGAGACTAATCAAGCTCAAAAAACTTATGCAAGAGTAATGAAATTTTTTGTCATTACGCTTTGCGTTATGTTCTTAGGAGTAGTCTTGTATATTGATATTTGGAAATTATTTATTCAAAATCCAGCAATGTATGTAGGGCTTCGAGTAGTACCGATTTTATTAATTGCCAATATGTTTTTAGGCGTGTATTACAACTTAAGTATTTGGTATAAACTCAGTAACAAAACGATGGCTGGCGCCTGGATCACCCTATTAGGCGCTGTCATTACAATTGTCATCAACTACTTCGCTATTCCTCATTTTGGTTATATGGCAAGCGCTTGGGCAACTTTCTTTTGCTATGGCACCATGATGGTCGTAAGTTATCATTGGGGACAACGTGTTTACCCTGTACCCTATGCCACAAAAAAGCTGATTGCCTATTTTGTGATCGCTTTAATGGTTTATGGCATCAATCTTTTATTACATCTTGTTTCTAGTAATCAACCTTTTAATTATTTATTTGCAACGATATTACTTTTCGCGTTTATTGTTTTTGTTGCAAGAATTGAAAAGAAAGAATTGCAATCCATCTTTAGAAAATCAAACTAATGGCAGAAGACTTAATACTCCACCAAGGAGACAAAAAAGCACAATACGAATCCTTAATTCCACAAATCAAAGGTTTAATGACTGGCGAGGATAATTTAATTGCCAACTTGGGTAATATTGCTGCAGCATTAAAAGAACAGTTCAATTGGTTATGGGTTGGCTTTTATTGGGTAGTGGATGAGGAGTTAGTGTTAGCGCCATTTCAAGGGCCAGTTGCTTGTACAAGAATCAAAAAAGGACGTGGTGTTTGTGGTACTAGTTGGGAGAAAGGCATCACTTTGATCGTGGAAGATGTAGCGCAATTTCCTGGGCACATCGCATGCAGTAGTGCATCAAGATCTGAAATTGTAGTACCTGTTTTTCAAAAGGGCAAAATTGTTGGCGTTTTGGATGTCGATAGTACTGAATTAGCTCATTTTGACCACATTGACCAACAGTATTTGGAGGAAATTGTTGGGTTCTTAGATCAATTTTAAAAATAATCAATTAAGTTTGCAGCCCCTAAGCGGATGTGGCGAAATTGG
>CAZBJP010000024.1:6255-7734 GCA_964492205.1 uncultured Sediminibacterium sp. | reverse complement strand
GTGTGGGTTCGACCCCCTCCATCCGCACAGATTTTATACAAAAAGGGCCTCTAATGAGGCCTTTTTTATTACCTTTGCCCCCCTTAAACCTAACAAAAAAGTAGAAAAAGCAATATTATGGCAACCATAAAAAGAACCAACATTGCACCATTAAATGATCAATTAACGGTGACGATTTCAAAAGCAGATTATTTAACTGCCTACGAAACAAGTTTAAAAAAGCATGCCAAAACGGCAAATATTCCAGGATTTAGAAAAGGAATGGTACCCGCTGGTATGATAAAAAAAATGTACGGACAATCTATTTTCACTGACGTGATTTTAAAAACAGTGGAAAACGAAATGAATCAATATATCGCTAAAGAGAAAATTGACATTTTTGCACAACCGCTTCCATTGGAAACAGCGTTTGCAAACATGGATCAAAATAATCCAACTGACTACGATTTCTCTTTTGAAATTGGTTTAAAGCCAACCTTTGAAGTAAAAACAAAAGATATCAAAGTTAAAAGATATAAAATACAAGTAACAGACGAGATGGTTCAAAACGAAGTTGAGCGTTTGCAAATCAGAAATGGCAATATGACTGAACCTGAAGCTTCTACGAGCGAGGACAATGTATTGAATGTCACTTTCATTGAATCTGACAAAGAGGGCAATGAAGTTGAAGGTGGTATCAAAAAAGATAATTCTTTATTGATCAAATACTTTAGCGAAAAACAAAGAAAACAATTCATAGGCAAAAAGAACGACGATATTGTTGTGATTCAATTAAAGAAAGCCTTTGATGACAAAGAACTTGATATCATTTTGAATGACTTAGCATTAACCAAAGAAGATGCTGACAAATATTTCAAATTGGTTATCACAAAAGTTGGCTTAGTTGAAAAAGCACCTTTAGATGAAACTTTATTTACGGTAACCTACCCTAATCAAGCCATCACCAACGAAGCTGAATTCAAAGCTGCAGTGAAACAAGATATCGAAGGATATTATGCACAACAAGCAAAAAATCAAGTGCATGATCAAATTTACCATGGCTTAATTGAGCAAACCAAAATGGATTTTCCGGTTGCATTTTTAAAGCGTTGGTTGCAAAAAGGTGGAGACAAACAAAGAACAGAAGAAGAAGCAGAAAAAGAATATCCAGTTTTCCAAGATCAATTAAAATGGACCGTAATTAGTACGCAGTTAATTGCTGACCATAAACTGGAAGTGGTTGCTGAAGACTTAAAGAATTTTGCAAAGCAACAATTGATGAGTTATATGGGCGGACAATTGGGTGCATTGGGAGATAATGACCAATGGTTAGAAGATTACGCTGCTCGAATGATGCAAGACAGAAAATTTGTAGAAGATAGCTACCACAGAATTAGCACAGATAAATTATTCAATGCTTTAGAAGCAGAAGTGACTGCCAAAGAAGAACCAATCGCTGCAGAGAAATTTGCCGATTTGTTGAATAACCACAAACACTAA
>CAZBJP010000024.1:5923-6245 GCA_964492205.1 uncultured Sediminibacterium sp. | reverse complement strand
AAATATGAACATAGGAAAAGAATTCGAAAAATACGCGATCAAACACAGAGGGATTGGAAGCAACAGTCTTCACCAATACCAAAATAGTATAACCAATTTAACACCCTATATTATTGAGGAGCGACCAATGAATGTGGCTAGTATGGATGTATTTAGTCGCTTAATGATGGATAGGATTATTTTTTTAGGAGAAGGCATCAACGACTATGTAGCGAATATTGTTACCGCACAATTACTTTTCCTTGAAAGTACAGACCGTACAAAAGATATTCAAATGTATATTAATAGCCCAGGTGGAAGTGTTTACGCTGGATTGGGTATA
>CAZBJP010000024.1:0-5913 GCA_964492205.1 uncultured Sediminibacterium sp. | reverse complement strand
TGCAATTTATTAGTCCAGATGTAGCAACTATTTGTACAGGGATGGCTGCAAGTATGGGCGCCATTTTATTGTGTGCTGGTGTTGAAGGTAAAAGAACTGCACTAAGACACAGCAGAATCATGTTGCACCAACCAAGTGGAGCTATTGGCGGACAAGCATCTGACATTGAAATAACTGCAAGAGAAATTAAGAAATTGAAACACGAATTATACGAAGTCATTGCAACACATACACACAAGGATGTTGAAATAGTTGCAAAAGATTGCGATAGAGATTTTTGGATGACCGCTACTGAAGGTAAAGAGTATGGATTGGTAGATGAAGTGCTTTTAACCAACCCAAGAAAAATAAAGAAATAATAATTATACTATAAACTGATTATATGATACTTACGAATCGTTTTTTAATGGAAGAAGAGGAAGATCCAAGAGGTGATAAAAAAGAAGACAATGCACCTTCATTCTTGAACAAAAAGATGGAACAGATTTTTTTTGAAAAAAGAGCCATCTATTTATGGGGCGTTGTGGATGATAAATCTGCAAAAGATATTGTCACTAAACTTTTATTATTAGACGCTGATAAACCAGGTGAAGCAATTAATTTTTACATCAATAGCCCTGGAGGCGTAGTAACAAGTGGCATGGTCATGTTTGATACCATGAACTTGATTAAAAGCCCTGTGCATACTATTTGCATGGGACTAGCTGCAAGTATGGGTTCCATCTTGTTGAGCATGGGTGAAAAAGGTAAGCGTACCATTTTCCCTCATGGAGAAGTGATGATTCATCAACCAAGTTTAGGTGGCTATTTTCAAGCAACCAGTGCAGATATCGAAATCCAAGCAGAGCAGATAAGAAAGACGAAAGAGCTAGGTGCACAGATCTTAGCAAAAAACTGTGGTAAAACGATCGAGCAAATTATGGCTGACTTTGACAGAGACTATTGGATGAATGCTAAAGAGGCAGTAGAATATGGTATTGTTGACAAAATTGCAAAGAGTTTATAATAAAACTGATTAAATGAAAATGAGTAAGACCGGTAATATACAATGTTCTTTTTGTGGCCGCAGCAGAGAGGAAGTCAAAATCCTTATTGCTGGTCAGGAGGGTCATATCTGTGAGCACTGTATTGAACATGCTCATGAAATTGTGGATAAGGAATTTCATCAAAAAAAGGATGCTGGGAAATCGGGCACCTTGAAAGTTCAAAAACCTACGGCGATTAAATCTTTCTTAGACCAATACATCATTGGTCAAGACGAAGCAAAAAAGATATTATGTGTGGCGGTTTATAACCACTTTAAACGCATAAATCTTCCTAGCACTAATAAGAACGAAGTAGAGATTGAAAAAAGCAATGTAATTATGATTGGTGAAACTGGTACAGGTAAAACGCTTTTAGCAAAGACCATTGCTAAATTATTGAATGTACCATTTGCCATAGTAGATGCTACTGTATTTACTGAAGCAGGTTATGTTGGTGAAGATGTAGAAAGCATGTTGACACGTCTTTTACAAAACTGTGATTATGATGTAGAAGCAGCTCAAAGAGGTATTGTTTATATAGATGAGATTGATAAAATTGCACGCAAAAGTGACAACGCCTCTATCACCCGAGACGTAAGTGGAGAGGGTGTACAACAGGGTTTATTAAAAATGTTGGAAGGCACAGAAGTACTAGTGCCACCTCAAGGAGGACGTAAGCATCCAGATCAGAAAATGATTAAAGTAGATACAAAAAATATTTTATTTATTTGTGGTGGTGCATTTGATGGCATTGATAAAATCATCGCGAGAAGAATCAATACTAATGCAATTGGCTTTAGTGTAAACAAAGACGAACAAGAATTACAACGAAAAAACTTATTACGTTTCGTGAATGCACAAGACATTAAAACATTTGGACTCATTCCAGAAATGTTAGGACGTCTGCCAATTGTGACCCATTTAGAACCATTAGATGCGGACACTTTAAGAAATATCTTGACAGAACCAAAGAACGCTTTGATCAAACAATACACACAATTATTTGCCATAGAAGATATTAAGCTGTCTATAGATACAGAAGTATTTGACTTCATTACAGCAAAAGCAATGGAATATAAATTAGGTGCTAGAGGATTAAGAAGTATCTGTGAGAGCCTATTTACACAAGCTATGTTTGAGCTTCCCGGCACTGATGTCAAAGAATTCCATATTACTTTAGCCTATGCCAAAGACATGTTTGATAAAAGCAAACTGAGTACTTTAAAAGTAGCTTAACCAATTATTACATTTAACCAATAAAAAAACTATGCAAGAATTAATTGACCGTTTAGTAAAAGAAGCAGGTGTTACACCAGAGCAAGCAAAACAATCTATCGAAACCATCGCTGCTTTTGTAAAAGAAAAATTTCCTATGTTAGGTGGTGCAGTAAATCAGATTTTTAAAAATAAATAAGGGGCAAAAAAGGCCCCTTTTACAAGGAGCCTCATAAGCAAGCAATCGATATTCAGGATTAAATCCTATTCTAAACTTAAGATAATATTTTAATTTAAATCTTATTTTAAATAAAAAAATTGGCATAGTCCTTCGAACCAATCTATTTAATTGTATTTCAATTACTTAGATTGGTTCTTTTTTTTAATATATTTGCCTCAGACTCTGTTAAATCAAACTGAATAACCATTTCAGCCCAACTAAGTCCACCTTGTCGATCTTTTTTAAGTTTTAATATAGTCCAAACTGCCTTTTCATCAAATATACCTAGTGACATCCAGTCCTCAAATCGCATAGTTTGATATTGCATTTTTTTTCTTGCAATAGGTTGATAAATGATAAACGGTCGAATCATGTCAAAATCGAATGATGTGAACCCAAATACTTTTTTCAAACCCTGTACACTTGTAAATCCACCTGACCATTTTTGATAAGTTAAAATTCGCTTCACTTTATAAGCAGGTAATCCAGTAATACGAATCCAATCCCCTAGATTCGTATTATTTATATCGATACGTTCCTGAGCATGCTTTTCCCAATATTTTGTAGCGCGCTCTTTATTTCGAGCAGCCGAGTCATTTCCACTGATACGAACCCATGGAATCAATAGTTTAGCTTGGTGCTCAGTTAAACCATACCATTTTAAAATATCTTCTTTTTTATAAAATTTCCCTCCTTTTTCACGGTAATGATAGAGTGTTGTCATTTGTCTTTTAGATAAACCCAATTGATACCCAGCA
Organism: uncultured Sediminibacterium sp.; assembly: GCA_964492205.1. Classification (GTDB taxonomy): domain Bacteria; phylum Bacteroidota; class Bacteroidia; order Chitinophagales; family Chitinophagaceae; genus Sediminibacterium. The sequence goes on along the minus strand of CAZBJP010000024.1, from coordinate 2,695 downwards.
GTACTATCTAAAAGATTAGGATCAAAATAAAATAAAGTTTTTGACTTTTCGATTGATTGAGATTCGTGAAAATTAGTAGTTTGTTTACTAGGTAATAAATAATGTAAAACCAAACTAAAAAATAAAATACATCCTAAAACCAACATTCCTTTTTGTTCTTTTTTAGTAAAAATAAAATAGGACTTCCAGTCAAAATGCATAAGTAAATTTTGGTAAACCTATTTAGTTTACTAAATAAATAATTGCGTATTAATACTTTGGATAATTTACTAGATTTAGAGCTTGATTTCTAAACCATCATATGCCATTGAGATACCATTTGGTAAACTTGAATTCACTTCTGCATGTAACCCAATCTGGTGGCTAAAATGAGTGAAATAAGTTTGGGGAATATCCAATGACTTCACTAAATCAATGGCTTCATTTAAAGTAAAATGCGTTGGATGGGGCTCAGGTCTGAGCGCATTAAGGATAAGAATTTTTGTTCCTTTAATTTTCTCTAATGCTTCAGGCGCAATGTAATTGGCATCTGTAATGTAGGTAAAATCACCCATTCTAAAACCCAAAACAGGCATTTCTCTATGCATCACTTGAATGGGAATTATATGAATATCTCCAATTGTAAATGACTCGCCATCCTGAATGGTATGGAGTTGCATCTCTGGTAAACCGGCGTCTTTATTAGCCTCAAAAGCATAATAAAAATCACGCTTTATTGCTACTTGTGTTATTGTATTGGCATAAATAGGCATTGACTTACCAGAAAAAAAATTAAAAGGTCTTATATCATCCAAACCTGCATAATGATCTCTATGAGGATGCGTAAACACTACCGCATCAATATGGGTCGTTTTGGTACGCAACATTTGGTACCTAAAATCAGGCGTCGTATCTATGATAATACAAGTAGTATCTGATTCTATTTTGATACTTGTTCTTAATCTATTGTCTTTAGGATCCTTGGAGCTACATACAGGACAGATACATCCAATTAATGGAACCCCGGTACTGGTGCCTGACCCTAAAATGGTGATTCGTAACAAAACTGATTAGTTAATAGATTATGCTTCAGTCAACGAAATACGTTTGACTTCCTCATACAATTTCTGAGAATCATGCGTTAATTTATCGAATTCAATAGCTAATTGCGGGATCAACTCAAGTAATGTATTGATTCTAGCTTCCAAATTTAAAAATTTATTTAAGACCACAATTTTCTTAGATTCAAGTAAGCACCAACCACTCTGAAAATTGCCCCGTTCGTATCTCACCACATAATCAGACTCACCTAAAATATCTTCTAATTTGTCTAAAGTTCCTTGTGTAATTTTCATAAAAAAGACTGTTTTGAGTAAGGATAACCTTAATTAAACTATGTTACAAAGATAGTTTTTTGAAACAGTAGCAATTTAAATAAAACGCAGGAGTTATTCACATTTCGTACCTTTGTCAACATATTTTGCCTATGGAATTTTTAACTAGAAAAATGATCAACGATCCTGTTCATGGATTTATAACTATCAATGATCCGCTTATTTTTGCCATTTTCAACCATCCCTATTTTCAAAGATTGAGAAGGGTACAACAAATGGCTTTAGCGCAATTAGTCTATCCTGGCGCTGTGCATACGCGATTGCACCATTCACTTGGGGCGTATCAATTAATGTGCACTGCTATTAACGAACTTACAGATAAAGGTGTGGACATTTCTCCTAAAGAAGCACAAGCAGCAAAGGCTGCAATTTTAATGCATGATATTGGACATGGACCTTATTCACATGCTTTAGAAAATGTATTGATAAAAGGCGTACAACATGAGGAACTCTCTTTGTTAATTATGCGCCAATTAAATGCCGACCCCAACCCTGCTTTAAATGGCCAATTGGATGTAGCTATTCAAATATTTACCAACCAATATCCAAAACCTTTTTTACACCAATTAATTAGTGGACAATTGGATGTAGACAGATTAGACTATTTATCTAGAGATAGTTTTTTTACTGGTGTTAGTGAAGGTGTTATTGGATACGAACGCATTTTAAAAATGCTTAATGTAAAAAATAACTTGTTATTGGTAGAAGAAAAAGGAATCAATAGTGTTGAGAAATTTTTGGTTTCAAGAAGGCTTATGTATTGGCAAGTTTACCGACACAAAACAGTGATTGCTGCAGAAAATATGCTGGTTAAAATTATTCAAAGAGCCAAGCAGTTGGTCAAAGCCAATGACAATTCAATTATTATCGGAGGCATTTTGGATTATTTTTTAACTAATGAATTTTCATCCATAGCACAAATTGATATTGAGGCTTATTGTCAATTAGATGATACTGATATAATGTATGCCATTAAAAAATGGCAAGCACATCCTGACCCTATTTTATCATTATTATGTAACAGATTATTGAATAGAAAAATCTATAAATGTCAATTACAATCTGAGAAAATCACAGAAGAAGCTTTAAATGAAGCTTTATCTGCTACAAAACTTAAGTTTAATGTAAACGATATAGATGCCCAATTTCTTTGTTTTAAAGGAGAAACTAGCAATACTTTATACAAGAACGACAGTGAGAATATCCATATTTTGCTAAAAAAGGGCGAAATTTCAACCATTTCAGAGGTCCAAAACGCATTAATTGTGGAAAGTCTTTCTACCCCGGTTAAAAAATTTTACATTTGTTCGCTAAGCGAATAA
>CAZBJP010000023.1:298-22205 GCA_964492205.1 uncultured Sediminibacterium sp. | reverse complement strand
AACGCCAGAACTGTCATTCCTTTAAATTTTATTGATCATTGGAACAGAAAATAATTGTACGTGTAGCCCTTGATGGCGATGTGTCTTATGCAAATGCGATTACAGATGAGATGGAAGCATCTGCAAAAGCTAGAGGTACAGGAATTGCAAAAAGAAGCCCAGCTTATGTAGCACAAAAAATTGAAGAAGGTAAAGCCGTTATCGCACATACCGAAGATGGTACTTGGGTCGGGTTCTGCTATATCGAAGCGTGGCAACATGGCCAGTTTGTAGCAAATAGTGGTTTGATTGTTGCACCAGCATTTAGAAAAAGTGGTATTGCAAAAAAAATCAAACAAGCCATTTTCCAATTGTCTAGAGATAAATATCCTGACGCCAAAATATTTGGATTAACCACTGGACTTGCGGTGATGAAAATAAATAGCGAGTTGGGTTATGAGCCTGTGACTTATAGTGAACTAACAGATGATGAAGAATTCTGGGCTGGTTGTAAAAGCTGTGTGAATTATGAAATTTTAATGAGTAAAGATCGCAAGAACTGTATGTGCACTGCGATGTTGTTTGAACCCAAAAAATAAATAAGCATGGAAAAAGTTGTTTTAGGTTTTAGCGGTGGATTGGATACGACATTTTGTGTAAAGTATTTATCAGAAGATAAAGGATTAGAAGTACATAGTGTTGTCGTAAACACCGGTGGATTTGATGAAGCTGAATTAAAAAGAATTGAGGCACATGCTTATGCTTTGGGTGTTAAATCGCATACGACAGTTCAAGCTGTAGAAGGCTATTATGATAGCATTATAAAGTATTTAATTTATGGTAATGTCTTAAAGAACAATACTTATCCTTTGAGTGTGAGTGCTGAACGTTTGAGTCAGGCGCTACATATTGCAGCACATGTAAAAAAAATTGGGGCAAAATTAGTGGCCCATGGCAGCACGGGTGCGGGTAATGACCAAGTGCGATTTGATATGATTTTTCAGATCCTAATTCCTGGCGTGGAAATCTTAACACCGATTCGTGACTTACAATTAAGTAGAGAAGCTGAAATTGACTATTTAAAGTCAAAAGGGGTAGAGATGAATTTTGAAAAAGCCGCTTATTCAATTAATAAAGGATTATGGGGTACAAGCGTAGGAGGTAAAGAAACATTGCATTCTAAAGGCATTTTGCCTGAGTCAGCTTGGCCAACACCAATGACCAATGAAGGCGCCACAGAAGAAATGGTGATTAGTTTTGAAAAAGGTGAAATTGTAAAAGTAAATGGTCAAAGCTTTACCCATCCAACAGCTGCAATTCAATACATTCAATCTATTGTTGGAGCTTATGGCATTGGTAGAGATATTCATGTGGGAGATACCATTATTGGCATTAAAGGCAGGGTTGGTTTTGAGGCGGCTGCACCAATGGTCATTTTAAAAGCACATCATGCTTTAGAAAAACATGTGTTAACGAAATGGCAATTGTCATGGAAAGATCAGTTAGCACAATTTTATGGTAACTGGTTGCACGAAGGACAAATTTTGGATCCAGTGATGCGTGATATTGAAGCCTACTTAAGCAATTCACAAGAACAAGTTACTGGTGAAGTATTTATACAATTGAATCCATACCGCTTCCAAATTATTGGTATTGAGTCTGCAAATGATTTAATGAGTGCTAAGTTTGGTAAATATGGGGAGATGAATACAGGATGGACAGGAGCTGATGTAAGAGGGTTCACTAAAATTTTTGGTAACCAAGTGGGTATTTATCATCATGTAAAAGAAAGTAATAAAAAATAATAGCATGCAAAAAGTAAAAATTGGAATTATTGGAGGTGCTGGATATACAGGTGGTGAATTGATCCGTGTCTTATTGCATCATCCAAATGCAGTGATTACTTTTGTGCATAGCACTAGCAATGCAGGAGAATTGGTGAGTAAAGTGCATACAGATATAGTGGGTGATACGCATTTAGTATTTGCAAGTTCGTTGGATCAGGACATTGATGTCTTGTTTTTATGTGTAGGTCATGGGGATGCGAAAAAGTTTTTAGAGGCAAATACAATACAAGCCAATGTTAAAATCATAGATCTTTCACAGGATTTTAGGATAGCAAATACAGCAAGCATTGGAGATAGAACATTTGTGTACGGATTGCCTGAACTGCAAAGAGAAGTCATTCAAAACGCTAACAATATAGCTAACCCAGGATGTTTTGCTACCGCAATTCAATTGGGTTTACTGCCATTGGCCGCGAAAGGAGTATTAAAAGATGTATATACCACTGGTATTACAGGTTCAACTGGTGCTGGACAAGGATTGTCAGCGACGAGTCATTTTAGCTGGAGAGCGAATAATATTCAGGCATATAAAACATTGCAACATCAACATTTGCATGAGATTGGTCAAAGTTTAGCACAATTGCAGGGCAATCAAAATGCAGCAGTGCATTTTGTACCATGGAGAGGCGATTTTACTAGAGGTATTTTTGTGACATCGGTCATTACTACGGATTTGTCTGTTGAAGTATTATATGAACTATATGAATCTTATTATGCTGAACATGTATTTACACATGTGTCAAAAAACAATATCGATTTAAAACAAGTTGTGAATACTAATAAATGTTTAATTCATATCGAAAAGCAGGGCAACAAAATGGCTATTCATACTGTGATTGATAATTTATTAAAAGGTGCAGTGGGCCAAGCGGTCCAAAATATGAATATTCTTTTTCGATTAGAAGAAACAACAGGCTTACTTTTAAAAGCTAATTATTTTTAAAACTATTAGGTTGATTTAAATAAATATACAGATCAAACTTTTCGAAATTAAAAAAAACAAACCTTATGTCTTTATTCAATGTCTATCCTTTAAATCCAATCACTATCACTAAAGCTGCAGGCAGCCGTGTATGGGATAATCAAGGGGAGGAATATTTAGACATGTATGGAGGCCATGCTGTGATTAGTATTGGTCATACCCATCCACATTGGGTAAAAAGAATAGAGGATCAATTACATGCCATCGCTTTTTATTCTAATTCAGTAATCATGCCGATTCAAGCTCAATTGGCGGAAGCATTGAATACGATTAGTGGTAAAAAAGATTTTCAATTGTTTTTGTGCAATAGTGGTGCAGAAGCAAATGAGAATGCATTGAAATTAGCATCTTTTCATACAGGCAGAAAAAAAGTCATTGCTTTTAAGAAAGCATTTCATGGTAGGACCTCCTTAGCAGTAGCTGCTACTGACAATCCAACCATTGTGGCTCCTGTGAATGAAACAGACAATATCATCTTTTTGCCATTGAATGATATTGCTGCTTTACAAACATGTTTTGCTGAGCAAGGAGACCAAATTGCAGCAGTGATTATTGAAGGGATACAAGGTGTTGCTGGTATATACGAAGCAACTGACGTATTCTTAGAGGCAATTAGAAAAGCATGTGATGATTTTGGGGCAGTATATATTGCGGATAGCGTACAATGTGGTTATGGAAGGACTGGGCAATTTTTCGCACATGACCATGCTGGAGTCAACGCAGACATTTATGCTATGGCCAAGGGTATGGGAAATGGATTTCCAATTGGCGGTATATTGATTGCGCCACATATTCAAGCAAAATTTGGCATGTTGGGTACTACATTTGGCGGTAATCCTTTGGCTTGTGCTGCTGCGCTAGCAGTGATTGAAGTGATGCAAAAAGAACAATTAATCGAACAAGCTAAAATCAATGGGGACTATCTGATTCAGCAATTGAAACAAATCCAAGGTGTTAAAGTAGTAAGAGGACGAGGATTAATGATTGGCTTTGAAATGGAAGAAGCATTACAAGACATTAGAAAAACCTTGTTAAACGAGTATAAAGTATTTACTGGAGAAGCAAAGCCGAATGTGATTCGTTTGTTACCTTCTTTAGCTATATCCAAAAATGATATTGATTTATTTTTAAATAGATTGCAGCAGGCAATTGCGCAGCTGCAATACAAGACCGTTTAAATAGTGCAAATGAAACAATTTATTAGTGTAAAGGATGTAACAGATATCAATGCATTAGTACAAAAAGCATTGATATATAAGGCATCTCCCATGCTTGATAAACACTTAGGGGTTGGAAAAAGAATTGGTTTATTGTTTTTAAACCCAAGTTTAAGGACCAGGTTAAGTACACAGGTTGCTGCACAAAATTTAGGTATGGAGGCCATTGTGTTTAATGTAGATAAAGAAGGTTGGGCTTTAGAATTTACAGAAGGTGCAATCATGAATGGTACAACTGTAGAACATATTAAGGATGCTGCTCCTATTCTTGGTAATTATTTTGATATTTTATGTATCAGAACATTTCCTGGACTAGTAAACAAGGCGGAAGATTATAGTGAAAAAATTATTAATCAGTTTATTCAATATGCCGGGATTCCAATAGTGAGTTTAGAGTCTGCAACATTGCATCCTTTACAATCATTGACAGATATTATTACCATCCAAGAATCAATGGCTTCAAATCCTGTATTTACAAATAAAAAACCAAAAGTAGTTTTGACTTGGGCGCCGCACATTAAATCGATTCCTCAATGTGTTTCTAATAGCTTTAGTGAATGGCTGAATGCATGGGGTGAGGCAGATTTTGTGATTGCGCATCCAAAGGGTTATGAACTTGCAACACAATTTACCGATGGGGCTACAATTACGCATGATCAAACTGCTGCATTTAAAGATGCAGACTTTGTTTATGTGAAAAACTGGAGTGCCTATAACGATTACGGAAAAGTATTATCTACAGACTCGAATTGGATGTTGACGAATCAAAAATTAGCAATAACCAATAATGCAAAAATAATGCATTGTTTACCTGTACGCCGTAATGTTGAATTAAGTGATGAAATTTTAGATGGTCCTAATAGTTTAGTCACCAAAGAAGCATCAAATAGGGTTTGGGCAGCACAAGTAGTGTTAGCTGAAATTTTAAAATCGATAGGTGATTCAAAATAAAATAGTATAGAAAAAACTTATGGAATCATTATACGTCATTAAAATAGGAGGCAACATCGTTGACAATCCAGTATTATTAACCGAATGTTTACAAGCTTTTGCTGCCGTTGAGGGGCATACTATTTTAGTGCATGGTGGTGGAATGTTGGCTACAAGTTTGGCGAGCGATATGGGTGTAAAGCAAAATATGATCGAAGGTAGAAGGGTAACGGATGCAGCAACCCTTAAGATTGTTACGATGGTCTATGCTGGTGCCATCAATAAAAATATAGTGGCTCAACTACAAGCGATTGGCGTCAATGCAATTGGCTTGACAGGTGCAGATGGAAATTTAATCCAAGCACATAAAAGAGTACACGCATCTATTGACTATGGTTTTGTTGGCGATGTGGATACTATTAATAAGGACTTGATACAATCCTTACTTACTAGCCAAATGAAATTAGTGATTGCGCCAATTACACATGATGCTCAGGGGCAATTATTAAATACCAACGCGGATACAATCGCACAATCTATTGCAGTAGCAATGGCTGCTCAATACAATGTGCATTTAATATATGGTTTTGAAAAAGAAGGGGTTCTAGCTGATATCAATGACCCTAATTCAATCATTGCAAAAATTGATCAACCCAGTTACACCAAACTGAAAGAGGATAAAATTATCTTTGAAGGAATGGTGCCTAAAATCGACAATGCTTATAAAGCTTTAGAAGGTGGTGTACAATCCGTGATCATTGGCAAGGCTGAAAAAATGAATGAATTAATCAAAGGTACAGCTGGTACCACAATTAAAATCTAATGTCTAAACATAAACAACTTCAACATAATCACGCTTCAGTTCAATTGCTTCAAGCAGAGGCAATTCAATTATTAAAGCAATTAATTGCTACACCTTCTTATAGTAAAGAGGAGGCGGATACGGCAAATATTATTCAACAATATTTTACAAAACACAATGTTCCTACAAATCGTGTTCAAAATAATATTTGGGCAACTAATTTACATTTTGATCAGCATAAGCCAACCATCTTATTGAATTCACATCACGATACTGTGAAGCCTAATAAGGGCTATACACTTGATCCATTTGAACCAATGGATCAAGAAGGTAAATTATATGGGTTAGGTAGTAATGATGCAGGGGGGTGCTTGGTGAGCTTGATAGCCAGTTTTTTATATTTCTATGAAAGAACAGACATGCCTTATAATTTTGTTTTTGTAGCATCTGCTGAAGAGGAAATTTCTGGGCATAATGGTATTGAATTAGCACTTAAATCAATTCCAAAAATTGACTTTGGTATCGTTGGAGAGCCAACCTTGCTCGAAATGGCCGTTGCTGAAAGAGGATTGATGGTTTTGGATGTAGAAGCAACTGGAAAAGCAGGACATGCAGCTAGAGAAGAAGGTGAAAATGCATTGTATAAAATCTTAGCAGACTTGGAATGGTTTAGGACTTATTCTTTTGAAAAAATTTCGCCATTATTGGGAGCGGTTAAAATGACCGTTACAGTTATTGAGACAGATAATAAACAACACAATGTCGTGCCATCCACTTGTAAAATGGTAGTAGATGTGCGTGTCAATGAATTATATAGTTTCGAAGAAATTTTGGAGACGATTTCAAAGTTCGTTCGATCAAAAGTAACGCCACGAAGCTTAAGACTTCGTTCGACTGGTATTGCTTTGGATCATGTATTGATTAGAGCTGGTGCGGCAATAGGTAAAGGCCATTATGGTTCTGTTACCACTTCTGACAAAGCATTGATGCCATTCCCAACTTTAAAAATGGGTCCTGGAGATTCTGCAAGAAGTCATTCGGCAGATGAGTTTATCTTTACACAAGAAATTGAAACAGGTATCATTACTTATATTCAATTACTTGAAAATATTTTATCTTATGAGTAAACTTTGGCAAAAAAATAATGTAACATCAAGCTCTGTAGAACAATTTACTATTGGTAAGGATCAGCAAATGGACCAATACCTTGCTGCCTATGATGTTATTGGTTCCATTGCACATACAACAATGTTGTCTGAAGTAGGGTTGTTGACCAAAGAAGAGCAAGTGCAACTTAAAAAAGCGTTGATTGAAATTTACGCACAAATTCAAGCAGGTGATTTTGAATTGGAAGTTGGTGTAGAGGATATTCACTCGCAAGTAGAAATGATCCTGACAAAAAAACTTGGAGACGTAGGCAAAAAAATTCATAGTGCAAGAAGCAGAAACGACCAAGTGCTTGTTGATATTAAATTATTTTTACGTGCTGAAATTACCAAATTGAGTGCCTCCATTCAAGCATTATTTACGTTATTACAAGCGAAGAGTGAAGCGCATAAAACAGACCTTTTGCCTGGCTATACCCATCTTCAATTGGCTATGCCTTCCTCATTTGGATTATGGTTTGGTGCCTATGCAGAGAGTTTAGTAGACGATATGACCATGCTGCAAGCTGCTTATAAAGTAGTCAATAAAAACCCATTGGGATCTGCTGCAGGGTATGGGTCTTCCTTCCCAATTAATAGAACAAGAACTACTGAATTATTGGGTTTTGATACGTTGAATTTTAATGTGGTATACGCACAGATGGGAAGAGGCAAGGCTGAACGTGTTACAGCAATGGCAATGGCCAATGTTGCAGATACCTTAGCTAGATTAAGTATGGATGCTTGTTTGTTTTTAAATCAAAATTTTAGTTTCATTCATTTTCCAGAGGCTTTAACAACAGGGTCAAGTATCATGCCACATAAGAAAAATCCGGATGTGTTTGAGTTGATTCGTTCTTATTGCAATCGAATTAAAGCTTTGCCTAATGAGATTATGATGATGACAACGAATCTTCCTTCTGGCTACCATCGTGACCTTCAATTATTAAAAGAACATTTATTCCCTGCTTTTGAAGAGTTGAATCAATGTATTGAAATGTCGACTTTGATGATTGAAAATATGGAAGTGAAAAAAGACTTATTGAATGATCCAAAATATCAATTCTTATTTAGTGTGGAAGAAGTGAACAAGCTTGTCAACAATGGCATGCCTTTTAGAGATGCGTATAAAAAAATTGGGCTAGATATTGAAGCTGGTCAGTTCAATTATAGCACTGAAATAAAGCATCAACATGAGGGAAGTATTGGAAATCTATGCAATCCCCAAATTGCAGCTCAAATGGACTTGATTATCAAGGGCTTTGGAACAGCGCAGGTAGCACAAAGAATTAAGAATTTATTAGCATTATAACCCGATTCTGATGTACTTTTGGACTCTAAATTCCAATAAGTTTAAGATGAAAAAAACAATCTATTTAACACTCTCACTTGCTATTAGCATTTCAGGCTTGGCGCAAACTAAACAAGCAGTTCCTGTAAAAGTAGCTACTGCTGTGAAACCCGCAGTAACTTATAATAAAGCCTTAGCTAGCAAACCTAAAACTCCAATTACCGTTTTCAAAAATGCTAAAGATAGTGCCTCTTATGCTTTAGGGTTTAGAATTGCTCAAAGTTTGAAAGGGCAGGGTTTACAAGATGTGAATATTGCTTTATTTAACAAAGGAATGGCTGCAGGAAAAGATATAAAATCAGAGATCCCAGATAGCTTATTAGATTTATGTATTAAAAACTACCAAGATAAAATGAGTACAGAAAATCTTGCAGCAGGAGCGGCATTTTTAGCAGAAAATGCAAAAAGACCAGGTGTGGTTCGTTTAACCAATGGTTTACAATATGAAGTTATGGTTGCTGGTACAGATACCACAAAACCAACTTTAAAAAACACAGTAAGATGTCATTATCATGGCACTTTAATTGATGGTACTGTTTTTGACAGCTCTGTACAAAGAGGTGAACCAATCAGTTTCCCATTGAATGGTGTAATTAAAGGATGGCAAGAAGCTTTACAGTTAATGACTGTTGGAAGTAAATGGAAATTATTTATTCCTTCTGAATTAGCTTATGGTGAACGCTCTGCCGGACCAGTGATTGGACCAGGTTCTACTTTGATCTTTGAAGTGGAGTTATTGGGTGTACAATAGGAATTGTAACACATAAATTATAATACAATACACTTCACATCTTCTTGTGGAGTGTATTTTGTTTCATAGCCTTTTCAATTTTTTTTTATGCAAAAGATATTCGTTCTTATAATTATTAGCTTTAGTGTACTTGCTTGTACGCCAAATAATGTCAAAATAAGTGGTGCCATAGGAAAGCAAATTGATAGTGCTGGAATGCATGGTAGCTTTGCATTAATGGAAAACAGTACAGAAGCGTTTACTGTTTATAATTTATCTGCTTACAAGGATAGCGGTTATGCACCTTTACATACTTTTTTTGCAGTACCCTCTTTAATAGGGTTAGATCAAGGTCTTTTGTCTGCTGATACTAATACTTGGGTAAGTCATGACTCAACGCGCTACTATCAAGAATTGGTTAAAAAAATTGGAAGAAACACTTTGATGCAGGTGATTGATTCATTGCATTATGGGAAGGGTATCGTGAGTGCGAATATGGATAGTTTTTGGAGAGATCAATCTTTACTAATCACGGCCGATGAACAGTTAGGTTTTATTAAAAAATTATATTTTAAAGGGTTGCCTTTTGAAAAAAGAAGCCAGGAATTATTTAAAAAAATGATCCTTAAAGAGCAAAATTCGAATTATCAACTCAGCTATTTAGTTGCAACAGATGCTTCGCTTGATAATCAAGCATGGGTGATTGGATATATTGAAGAAAATCTGCATCCTTATTTCTTTGTACTGCACACTAGCGCATCTGATGGCTATGATTTAAAAAATAGAAATATCAATTTATTGAAATCAATATTAATTAAAGAAGGATTTTTCAAAGGAGTTCGTTAAATTGAAAATCAATTCATTATTTATAAGAAAGCTTTATGCAATACTATACTGAATCATTGACCTCTTATAAGCGCATCTATACTAGGCCAGTTAAAGTGGGTAATTTGATCATTGGGGGAGGGTATCCAATTCGTGTTCAAACTATGACTACAACAGATACGATGGATACTGAAGCAACTGTCGCACAAGTAATTCGTTGTATTGAAGCAGGTGCGGAACTAGTACGCGTTACTGCACCTAGCAAAAAAGAAGCTGAAAATTTAGCCAATATTAAAGCTATACTGCACTCAAAAGGTTATACAGTACCATTGGTAGCAGACATACATTTTACGCCTAATGCAGCAGAAATTGCCGCAAAAATTGTTGAAAAAGTTAGAGTGAATCCGGGTAACTATGTTGATAAGAAAAAATTTGAACAGATTGATTATACTGATGCAGAATATGTAGAAGAGATTGAGCGTATTAGAGAAAGATTTACACCACTAGTACTCATTTGTAAAGAACATGGCACTGCAATGCGTATTGGTACAAACCATGGTTCATTGAGTGATCGTATCATGAGTCGATATGGTGATACAGCAATTGGCATGGTAGAAAGCGCAATGGAATTTTTAAGAATAGCACGAAGCTTGGATTATCATCAGATTATATTGAGTATGAAATCAAGTAATCCACAAGTGATGGTGCAAGCGTATCGTTTATTGATTCAGCAAATGCATCAAGAGTTCAACGAATTATATCCATTGCATTTAGGGGTGACTGAAGCAGGTGATGGTGAAGATGGAAGGATTAAAAGTGCTATTGGCATTGGTACATTGTTAGAGGACGGAATAGGTGATACCATAAGAGTGAGTTTAACAGAAGATCCTGAATTGGAGATCCCTGTTTGTAAAGACTTAGTGAAAAGATATCAGCAAGCTGCAGAAAAAAATAGTGACATAGTGCCTTCTATTACACAACTGCCATATAGTCCTTTTGAATATAAAAGGTATACAACCGTACCTGTAAAGAATATAGGTGGTAAACAAGTGCCAGTTGTAGTGGCAGATTTAAGTCATTTATCCAATATCAAGGAGGCTGATTTGATTGCCATTGGTTATACATATGATCGAGCTATAGACAAATGGAGCATCTCTGATGCAGCAGCAGATTATATTTTTATTGGTAATACCCCATTAAATTTTAATTTACCTGGCACATTAAGTATTCTTGCTGCACCAGCTGTTTGTGAGCTTGCAAACAATACAGAAAAGTACCATCCAATCATGGATGCTGCTACATTTATTGGCTCTGAGGCCAAACATCCAATATTGAATTTTGTACAAATTGACTGTTATAGTGATCGTCAGACAATTGCAGATGAATTGTTGTTGCAAATTGCGAAAGATCCTACTGTTGTATTTTGTTTGAGTAGCCAATCTAAAAATGCAATGCAAGCTGTTAGAAGGATGGCCATTAAATTGATGCAGTTAGATACGCACCAACCGATTATTTTGGTAACAGATAGTAACTGGGAATCCACTGACGAACATTTAATTCATTTTGCTATTGAAACAGGTGCATTGTTATTAGAAGGCATAGGGGATGGTATTTGTTTGGGATTAAGTAAAGCAGCTTATGAATCAAGTGTACACGGTTCGAATGTGTCTGGTCGTAATTATTTTAACAATTCAAGTATCGAACAATTATTAAACACAACTGCATTTGGTATTTTACAAGCCACAAGAACAAGAATATCTAAAACTGAATATATTTCATGCCCAAGTTGCGGAAGAACTTTATTTGAATTACAAGAAACAACAGCGAAAATTAGAGCCGTGACCAATCATCTAAAAGGATTGAAAATTGCGATTATGGGTTGTATTGTAAATGGTCCTGGAGAAATGGCAGACGCTGATTTTGGTTATGTAGGAAGTGGAGTAGGGAAAATCACTTTATACAAAGGTAAAGAGGTGATGAAGCGTAATATTGATAGTCATGTAGCAGTGGATGAATTAATTTTATTACTTAAAGAACATAATGCCTGGGTTGAGCCAAGTAAATAATCATTTTATGTATTCTATTTTTTATGCTTTATTTTATTTGATCTCGTTGATCCCGTGGCCTGTCATCTATATTTTAAGTGACGGCGTTGCTTTTTTATTAAGAAAAGTTTTAAAGTATAGGGTCGCAGTAGTGGAACATAATTTATTGATTGCTTTCCCAGATAAAACTGCGCAAGAGCGTAAAAAAATTGCAAAGGATTTTTACCAAAAATTTGCTGATTCATTTTTTGAGACTATTAAGCTGATCTCTATGTCTGATGATAGTTTTAAGAAGCGATTTACGTCCAATGTAGAGGTGCTTAATGAACTCTATGCCACAGGGCAAAATGTGCAATTGATGGCGGGTCATTTTTTTAATTGGGAGTTTGCGAACTGGGGCGCAGCTAAATATGGTAAATACCCTTTCATTGCTGTGTATATGCCATTGAGTAATACCTATTTTGATCGTTTGATATTGGATATGAGAAAGCGATATGAGAGTATCATGATCCCCGCTACGAATTTTAAAAACCAGTTTCATAAATATACCACTCAAGGCAAGTATGCTCTAGCATTGGCAGCAGATCAGAATCCTGGTAATCCAAAGTCTGCTTATTGGGTACCTTTTTTTGGACGACTAACGCCATTTGTAAAAGGACCTGAAAAAGGGGCTAAACTCAATAATACTGCACAGGTGTTCATACATTTCTATAGCACTAAAAGAGGCTATTATCATGCTCATTATGAAGTGATGACTACCGCACCTAATTATTATAAGGATGGCCAATTGACTGCACTATATGTAAAAGTATTGGAAGAGAAAATTAAACAACAACCTGCCAATTATTTATGGAGTCATCGAAGATGGCGTTATTCATACGATGCTGCTTCATATGGACACTTGGTTGTAGATTAATCTTCTTTAAATGTTTTGTATCCAATTGAAGCTAGAATGCGTCTGTATTAGTTGGTTTTTTTGGTGAAGCAACAATAGTGAATTTATTTTTTAAAAATTCTACTGCATCCCATCCATCTTGAACAATCCTAATATTATGTATACCTTGCTTTTTTAGTACTGTGGCTGCTAAAGAAAGTTGTTTTCCTGTGTCGTCGATAAGATAGATGTTGAAATGCTCGTCTAATTCTGACATAGCTCCAGGGTCACTAAATTCAATTAAAGGAAGATTAATAGAGTCTTTAATATGTGCTTTGTCAAACACTTCTTCTGATCGAATGTCTAATATCATCAGGTATTCGTCAAATGGGATATCCATTGCCAATTCATCCACTTCGACCTCAATGATAAGATCTATTTTTTGACCAGCTTCTATCCATGTAGGGAAGCCACCTTTTAAATAACCTTTAACTTGTGTATAACCTAACAATTCAAATCGCTTCATTGCAATTGCTTCAGTGCCTTCTGTGCAAATCAAAATAATGGGGCAATCTTGCTCCATTATTTTGAGTGCATTTAAAGTTTTTATGGCATCTAATTCTACATGAATTGCTCCAGGCACATAGCCTTGTAAGAATTCTGAATTAACTCTGGTATCAATTATTTGTATTGAGTCGTCTTTAGAAAATGCTAAAAATTGAGCTAAGCTTAACTCCATATTATCCAACTAATTGTTCTACAAATTGGTTGACTTGCTCTAGACGATTATAATCTACCATGTAGAAAATGAATTTACCTTCACGTACAGTAATTACAATACCTGCTCTTCTTAAAATAGCTAGATGTTGTGAGGCAACTGACTGTTCTAATCTTAGTTTAACATAGATTTCAGTTACGGTCATTTTTTGATGCTCGTCAATTAATTTTAAAATTTGTTGACGTAGTTTATGATTTAATGCTCTTAATATCATAGCTGCTTTTTTGCTATGTATTAAATCCACTTTTAATGGAGTGGAGCCATTGGCTAATTGTAGCAAGGGTAATGATTGATTCATGACAAATTACATATTGGGGGTTTATGAATTGTTTTTCATTACAAAGTTAATGAATAAATAATACATAATATTTTATTATATGTATTATTTACTTGGTAGGATGTAAACTTCTTTCAAATAATTAGGTCCGACATAGGCTAGGTCTTCAAATAGTCCTGCTTTGAATTTTAAATCCGCCATTTCTAGAAGCTCTTTACTAGTGTAACTTAATTCATTATAGTAAATTTCATGGGGATGAATAAATGCTTTTGTTTTGGCATTTCCATTGCCTATGCAAATTGTAGGTTTTTGGATCAAACTTGCCCATTTAGCATTGTCGAGTGGCATGGCTTGAGCTTTTACAAGCGTGCCAAGATCATTATTGTAAATTGCCCCAAAAACCTCCATTCTACGTGCATCGATCATCGTAAAAACTTGAAATTCATTGCTAAAATGGGGAGGAGCGGATTTTATCGCTTTTTGCGCTAGTGCGTCTAATGTTGATAGGCCAATAAGTGGTTTTTGAAGGGCATAGGCAATCCCTTTTGCACTTGCTAATCCAACTCTAAGGCCTGTATAACTACCTGGACCTAAAGTAACTACAATTGCGTCTATACTAGATAAGGTCAGTTTATTTTGCTCCATTAACTTGGCAATGGCAACTTGTAAAAAACTAGCATGATCATGTGGTGTGGTGTGCACAAGTTCATCTTGGATGCTTTCGTTGTTACTTATCGCAACAATTGCTTGCTCTAATGCAGTATCTATAATTAAAAATCTTGCCAAATTTTAAAATTGTATTGCAAAAATAGGTCGGTTTTGGTCAAAAAATTAGAAATTGCAATTCTAAAATTTATTTTATGACTAAACAGATCATTCAATCCAATAAAGTGCCTGCACCAATAGGACCCTACAGTCAAGCAGTGATTGCCAATGGATTTTTATTTGCGAGCGGTCAAATCGCTTTTGATCCATCAACTGGCGAATTGGTGCTTTCTTCCATTGAAGCAGAAACAAAGCAAGTCATGGAGAACATCAAAGCGATCTTGGATGAAGCTAAAATCAACTTTGATCATGTGGTGAAGACAAGTATATTTTTAAGTAGCATGGATTTATTTGCTTCTGTGAATCAAGTGTATGGCAGTTATTTTAAGTCTGATTTTCCGGCACGCGAAACAGTGGCAGTTAAGACTTTGCCTAGAAATGTTAATGTTGAAATAAGTATCACAGCAGTTATATAAAACTGAATTGATAATTTGATTCAAAATAAATTTCATCTTGGGGTTCCAATTTTTGGAGCCCCATTTTATTGTTAAAGCAATTAGGTGCACCACTTAAATTCTCAATTGCAATACTTTGTCGATCGGTGGGTGTGTATATTTGTAGATAAGGGTAATTCAGTATTGGATGTATTGTAATTGATTTATTTTGGTGACGAATGGTGATGACGTTATTTAACGGATTGAGTATGTAACAATCATCTAAGTGAGTTGAGTCAATTTTTTTTCCTAATTCAAAAAGGGTTTCATCCTTTATTTTCCCTGTAGGAATTAATTCCTCATCTAGTTCAATTTTTCCTTTTGCGTTAAATTTAAGTTCATACTCGTCCACCTTGCCGCCTAATGTAAAATAAGGGTGCCATCCATCCATCATGGGGATGATTGTATTGGATAGATTTTTAATTTGCGTTCTGACAGCGATAAGATGATTCTGATGTAAGGTCCATTTTATTTTTATTTCGTAAGCAAAAGGAAATCCAGGGTCAGTTCCCTGATATATATGTCCAAGTTCTATAAATACATAGTTTGAATGTATTGCTGTCTCGAGTATGCTAAAATTGGCATCATACAATAATCCGTGCATAGCGTGTGCACCTAAATAAAATTTATTAAAACGATATGTTTGATTATTCCAATCGTAAGTTCCAGCGTTAATTCGACATGAAAATGGACTCATTTTGCCACTTCTGAATCCATTCATCTCAAAGTTGTTTGTAGATGTATTTCCTTGTATTAAATCAATATAAGCGTTGTTATTTTTTACTTTCCAGCTATTCATTAATGCCCCTTTACATCGGATTTCAATCCTAGTATCTCTATGTAAGTCAATGAGAAGGGCACTTTTAACAGCATTTGTTTCTTCTATAATTAATTCAAAAGGCATGAAAAGGGTTTAAATGGAAAATTAAAACTATTCTATTAACTTTGAGTGATCAATTTTTTATCTATGCGTGTTATTTCATTTTTTATACTATTGGTGTGGGCAAATCAAATTGATGGGCAAACTTTGGCTAAATATGATAGTACAATGAAAATTGGAAAATCAGGATACCGCATAACTTGCCTGAATAGATCTCCTGAAAAAAACATGTTAAATATCAGACCTATTGGTTTTAAGTCAGATTCAAGAGAAGCTTCTGTAGAGATTAAGGCAAGGGTTATTGGAGCCGAAATTGATGACTTAAATAATGACGGATTCCCAGACATGGTTATTTATATAATTGATGCTACAGGTAAAAAAGCTATTTTCCCTATCACATCTGAAAAAAATGAGCGAATTGGCCCCATTCTATTTCCTGACTTATTGAACGATATGGAATTAAGTAAAGGATATAGAGGCAAGGATGAATATAAATTAGTCGAAGGTGTTTTATTTAGACAATTTCCAGTTTTCCCCACGGATACAACGATCAAAGAACCTACCAATAAAATCAGACAACTGATGTATAGAGTTGTGAAGGGGGAGCGAGATACATGGAAATTTAAAATGTTTAAAAATTTTGATTTAACTGTTGATTAGTTTCCTGTTGTAATCATTATTTTACCTACCGCTTTTTCTATACCTAATTCATCGCGAACAAAGATTAAATAAATGCCTGAAGCTACTTTGTATTGGTTTTGATCTCTTCCATTCCAAGTAGCTTGTCCACCAAGTGCTTTCATTTGAGCAATTAATTGTCCATTTAAATCTGTTATTTTAACTAGGGCATTGTCTGTTAAATTTCTAAATAAGATAGGGCCATTATAGTTTGGTGTTACTGGATTAGGAAATATTTTTATTTTATTTTGCTTTGCAGCTCCTTCAGTTGCATTACCCTTATAGCTCATAATTTCATTTTCGGTAAAGAAAAAGACATCCCCTTCAGTGGGTTCAATACAAATTGATAATACTTGATTGTTAGGTAAAGGACTATTTTCAACTGTGAAATGTTCCAATACTTCTGTCCCATCTTTACTAATTAACCAGGCACCTTTATTGGTACCAATCCATTTTCTATCGGCGCCATCAATACTGATACAGTTGATTGTCTCTTTTTGAAATAAATACCCATTGAATCCATTGCTTTCAACAATGGGTAAATAGCCATCACAAGCTTCGTTGATATCATTGCATTGAAAAACAACTAAGCCATTGTCCGTGCCAACCCAGACAGAACCTTCCTTGTCTTCTAAGATTGCGGTGACTTCCATACTAGGTAAATTCCCATTACTTTTTGACACATTTAATTGCTTCCAAATTGGTTGATTATTTTTCTTTTGAAATAATAATACACCTTGACCTCTTGGACCAATGATCCAATTTAATTTGTTGGTACTTGCGATGAATGCTTTTAAGTTTGTGGAAGAAAAATTAGGTGGTATGGGGTAAGCATTCCATTGAGTACCTTCTTTAATTACTAGACCAAATCCTTCTTTTAAAATAGCTATATTACCATTTAAATCTTGTTGAATAGATTTAATGCTGCCTAAACCAGGGTGGGGTAAAAATTTTTCAACTGTTTCCTTCTTGGGATCATAATGTACTAAATAGTTTTCCAAGCCCATCCACCAACTTTTATCAGATGGATCAATCGACAAGCCTTCAACATAATTCAAATCCAAGTTTATCAATTTGGTGAAATTTTTCCAACCCATTTCGGAGTAATTAGAAATGCCCATTTTAGATGCACCATAACTTATTAATAGTTGACTTTCTGCTACAGCAACACTTCCCTTAGTTTTAAGGTAGGGCCCACCTAGTGCGATCCAATTTGGTTGACTATTTTTAAGATAAAGTCCTTTTTTAAAATCTGCCACCCAAATATCGTTTCCCTCTTTTAAAATGCTATTAGGGTACACTAATTCATTAGAATCAATTATAATAGAATGTTTGTTGTTGCTATTCAATTGTATTACTGCGCCTTTATTTTGGTATACAACTCCAGCATAAATATGGTCTGCATCTGTGCTAATGGTTTGGATTTTACCTGAACTTATTTGAAAACTAGCAACTGTATCTTGGTAAGCGTAAATGCTTTTTTCATTGTTGAAATATAATTGATTCTTGAATTCAAATAGATTGCTCGCAACTTTAATCGTGGTAGTATTTTCTTTATTCCATAGAGTTCTTTGAGATAAGGATGCCGACCAAATTCCATCTTCTGTTAATGCAAATAATTTATTTTGAAAAAGTAAGGTTTTAAATACTTTAACAGCTTGTCTGGCGTCACTTGGAAATAGGGTCTCTTTAATTTCTTTTTTCAGTAAATCGATGACAACAATTCCAAAATTACAAGCTATATATGCGTTATCATTGATAATAGACAGATCGTTAATTGTTTTATCTGAATAAAAATCTGTTAAAGTAATATCATTGATTAGTGTGACTTGATCACCTTTAATAATATCGATACTATTGTTTTTATAAGCAACAACAAGTTGATTTTCTATTGGATGCCAGGCTAATTTAGAAATGCCTATATGATGTAGCCCATTTGTGGTATTTAGGTAGTTAATTTGATTTTTTTTATCAATTTGAATGATTTGATTTAAACCTCCTAAATAAAGCTGATCGCCTTTAACAATTTGTTGAATAGATTCATTTGAAAAATGCGCACGCCAAGAACCAATTGGTCCCAATTGTAGTTGTGCGATCAAACTTTCATTCAATCCTATGATGCTACCAATTATAAACAGCCATTTAAGCATGTTATTTTTTTATGGCTTGATAAATCTGTTCTTGAATTTTTGCCCTTAAATTTAAATTACTAAATACTTTATTATCCCTGGTTGGAAAAACTCGATTGGATAGAAATATATATAATAGTTGGTTGTCTGGATCTGCCCATACACAAGTGCCTGTAAAGCCTGTGTGTCCAAACACGCTTGAGGGGGCACTTAAACTTGGGTATGGATCTTTTGAAATGATATTATCTTTTGCGGTTTTATCAAAGCCTAAACCTCTTCTGCTTGTAGTAGATTGGTAGCTCGTAAACAATTGGATTGTCTCAGGTTTTAAATATTGTTGACCATCCCATTTTCCTCCATTTAGTAACATCAGATA
The DNA here is from genome assembly GCA_964492205.1 of uncultured Sediminibacterium sp. Taxonomy (GTDB): domain Bacteria; phylum Bacteroidota; class Bacteroidia; order Chitinophagales; family Chitinophagaceae; genus Sediminibacterium. The sequence goes on along the minus strand of CAZBJP010000023.1, from coordinate 3,101 downwards.
CAATTTTGCTAAATCACTAGCATTGCTAAATAAGCCTGCATGTCCAGCAATGCCACCCATGGTGGAGGCGCCTTCGTCATGAACAGAGCCATGAATAAGTTCTTTTCTAAAATAATTATCTATTTCAGTTGCAGCAATACTTGATTTGTCAACTCTTTCTAAAGGTAAAAAACCTGTACTTCGCATTTGCATTGGGCCGTAAAATGTTTTTGTACAATAATCCTGTAAGCTCATGCCAGTCACTTCTTCAACGATATTTCCTAAAAATATAAAATCATTGTCGCTATACACATATTTACCTGGGGTTGTAACGGGACTATTTAAAATTTTCGTACGAATGCTATCCATCCAGTGATTAGCTAAGTACTTTCCTGGGGATACCATTAATTGATGCGCAGCATCTTGTATAGGTACAATCCATTTTGAATCGATACTGCCATCTGTGTTTAGTAAGGACTCGTAAAATTTAATATAAGGGAAGAGGCCAGCTTCATGAAGTAACAAATCTCTTAAACGAATTTTTTCCTTTTCGTTCCCTCTTACCCAAGGCAAATAGTCGCCAATTGTTTTTTCAATAGCTACTTTACCTTCTTCTACCAATTTCATAATTGCAACTGTAGTGGCACTCGTCTTAGTCAAAGAAGCTAGGTCGTATAATGTAGCATTCGTTACTTTGGACGTTTTATCTCCAGCAATAGTACCGTAACTTTTATTGAAAACAATTTGATTGTCTTTTGCAACCAATACTTGACAGCCAGGAATGGCTTGTTGTTGAATTGCATCTGCAACAATTGAATCTATCTTCGCTAATTTCTCCTGATCAATTATTGCTGCATTGCTTTGTTCAGTTTGTATTTTTTTTTTAATAGAGGTTTCTGAAGGCATACCATAGTCAAGTCCTTTTGAAATCGTTACAGGTAATACACCACTTGCTTGTGTTTTACCTTCAAGCCATTTTTGTACTGCAGCATGACTGTACTTTGTATCTTCAAATGCTAATAAAATATTATTAATCCTACTAAAATCTCCAACAGCGTAAGGGTTCCCAAAAATTAAATGAATCCAGTTTTCATGCCCCATTTCATTTAGAAATTGTAAAGTAGCTGCGGGAATATCAAAATGATTTGCGGGTCTTCTATTGTATCCATGAAGTCCAACAATGACTTGATCAAATCTTTTTAGACTATCATTGATCAATGCTAATTCATTTGCATCTTTCCCATTGGTATAAAATATTTTTACACCATAACTGTTTATTAAAGTTGAAATGAATTCATTGGTAGGTTTCGCATTCAATGCAAGATAGGCTGTCTTGTTATTTAAAACTGGGCTATTGTTTGCTCTTAAGAATGTAAGTGATTGAGCAGCCATTGCTGTATTTATGCTGCTAACTGATTGGTTTAAATCTGCTACAATATGAGTGGTGTCTATTTGTTGTAGATTAGAAAGGCCATATTTGTATTTGGCAATTAAAATCTTTTTAACGCTTAAATTGATATCGGAACGTTTAATCCTTCTCTCTCTTACAGCTTGTTTGACTTTTTGAATAGATTGCCCAATCTCTCCAGGTAAACATAACATGTCGTTGCCTGCTAAAATGGCTTGAACATTCGCTTCTCCTTCAGGAAAATAATTGGCAATAGCTTTCATGTCCATTGCATCTGTTACACTGATGCCTTTGAAACCCAGTTCTTTTTTTAATAGGCCATTGACTGCTTTAGGAGATAAAGAAGTAGCATATTTTGATCGGTCATCAATTGCCGGAACAGATAAATGAGCCACCATGATGGATTCCACTCCAGCTTCAATCAATGCTTTGAAAGGGACTAGTTCTAAACTATCTAATTCTGCCCTTGATTTTGTTATCACTGGCAAATCTTTGTGAGAATCAACTGTTACATCGCCATGTCCAGGAAAATGTTTTGCAGTAGCCATGACGCCATTATCTTGCATGCCCTTCATGTAAGCAATGCCATGTTGAATCACTTTTTCTTTACTCTGTCCAAAACTGCGATCATTAATCACTGGGTTCAAAGGATTATTATTAACGTCAATGTCAGGTGCATAATTGATTTGAATACCTAATCTTTTACATTGTGCTGCAATAGCTGCACCCATTTGGTATACTAAGTTGCTAGAGGCAAAAGCACCCATTGATAATTGTCTTGGAAATACTTCAACACTATCCAATCGCATTCCTACACCCCATTCAGCGTCAATGGCAATAAATAAAGGAGTTTTAGCGATGCTTTGATAATGATTCGTTTGCATTGCCTGGCGTATTGGGCCTCCTTGGAAAAAGCATAAGCCCCCTACATTATATTTTTTAATTAAATCACTGATTGAATCAATTTTATATTGCTCCCAGTTGCTGTGGGCTCTTAATACCATTAACTGTCCAATTTTCTCATTTAAATTTAAAGATGAGAATTGTTTTCTAACCCACTTTTTTTCAGTCATATTTTGTGCATGTACTGAAGAAGTTAATCCTGCTATTATTAGGCTCGTCAAAAGTATTTTTTTCATATTGAATTTATGTACTGCAATTTAAGGAATAAAAAAGGCTTACCTGTTGTAGGTAAGCCTTTTTTGGGCATTTATTCTTTGTGAAGTTATGAAGATTTGGCTTCTTCATCAGGATAAGCCTACTTGGCTTCTCCTCCTCCCTCTTCTTCGTCAAGTTCTGGTATGGTTGGCTCAACTTTATGTTGTTGTAATTGAGCAAACCACTTCACCATTTTCTTCATATCACTTGCATAAACGCGCTCAAAATCCATATTTGGGAAAACTTTTTTAAAGTAGG
>CAZBJP010000023.1:0-288 GCA_964492205.1 uncultured Sediminibacterium sp. | reverse complement strand
AGTGCGAGATTGACAATTGCTGCTTTTGAAAATGCAGTGAGCAGCGCAGAAAGATCATTGCAATGAATACTTCTGCCAAAAAAACATTTTCCTTGGTAGTGAACACCTCAATGCTCTCTAAATGAGAGAATTGATAGGCTCTAGAACTGATAAATTGAGTGGCATTCGTTTCTAAGGATCTCGCAATGGCACCGTCACTTTTACTGGTCAATAATTCAAATAAACCTGACATACCTGAAACGGAAATCAATTTGTTATACTCCATGAGTTCTTGTCTTTTTTAGGACT
>CAZBJP010000022.1:0-22228 GCA_964492205.1 uncultured Sediminibacterium sp. | reverse complement strand
GTACCTAAACAATCCAAAGACGCATTCGCTTCAAAATGACCGTGCATCAGTTTCAACTATGGAACACTACGTATTGGTTATGCATCCTGGTGATAAAGATGACATCACCAATCAGATTGCAGCGCGAAACGGAAAGACAATATTGTTCGTGAAAACACAACGTGGGGCAGATCGCCTTGCTGACAAACTAGCTCACGCAGGTGTTCCGGTCGGCGCACTTCACGGTGGAAAATCACAGGCAGTGCGTACTCGTACCCTGGCATTGTTCAAACAGCAAACTAATGCGGCACTCGTTGCAACAGATGTTGCAGCACGCGGTATCCACGTTGATGGAATTTCATTGGTCGTACACGTTGACGCTCCCACCGATCACAAAGATTACTTGCACCGTTCCGGTCGCACCGCGCGTGCAGGCGAAGCGGGCGCGGTTGTAACTCTCGCAACAACCAAACAGCAGAAATCCGTCGGTGGTTTAACATCTCGTGCAGGAGTAACTCCAAAATTTGTTGGGGTTAAGCCTTTGGACCAAGATCTAATGCGAATCACTGGCGCTCAAGAACCGTCTGGTATTCCGTACATTGCGCCGATTATGGAGAGCAGAGGCCCTAATCGTGGTGGCAGAAAACCTCGTCCGAATTCATCTGATAGACGTCGCAGGTCAAGATAATTTCTGAGAGATTTTCTCAAGATTCCATAAATACATGGCAAAATGATTCACATGAGAATACAGAAAATCTTGATTGCAGTCGGAACGAGACCTGAGGCAATAAAGATGGCACCTTTGATATTGGGCTTAAAGAACGAAGATTGGGTTAATCTACGGGTTCTCATTACGGGGCAACACCGTGAAATGGTAGACGAGGTGTTCAAATTCTTTGGAATTACTCCTGATATTGATCTTGACTTGATGACGCACAATCAGACTCTTAATCTATTAACTACGCAAATACTAAGTGAAGCTGACAGAATATTGAGTTTTGAAAATCCAGATGTTGTCTTGGTTCAGGGTGATACAACTACAAGCATGGTTATGGCTCTGGCCAGTTTCTACAGAAAAATACCTGTCGGGCATGTAGAGGCTGGGCTTCGTACTTGGGATATTTCAAACCCATTTCCTGAAGAGGCGAATAGGAGAGTTATCTCTCAAATCGCTACCTGGCATTTTGCGCCAACCCAAGTGACATTTAATAATTTAGTGAAAGAGGGTATAAATTCTAAGCAAATTCTCTTGTCAGGAAACACCGTTATAGACGCTTTAAAACTGGCTACGAACACTGAACTTGACGATGATTTAGGTATTTTATTTGGTGAAAAAATAGTACTGATCACTTGCCATAGGCGAGAAAACTTTGGTAACCCTTTAGAAGATATCTTCGAAGGGCTTCTGAGGTTGTCTCTAAATAATCCGGACGTCATTTTCTTGTACCCCGTACATCCAAATCCAAACGTCAAAGACGTTGCAGAGCGAAAACTTAAAGGTATCCCGAATTTGAAGATTGTTCCTCCTCTGAGTTATACACAATTTATATCAATTATGAGAAGAAGTTATTTAATTATTTCCGACTCAGGTGGGATTCAAGAAGAAGCGCCGGCCCTAAACATCCCTTTATTGGTGCTTAGAAACGAAAGTGAACGACCGGAAGCCTTAGAAATTGGCGCCGTTAAATTGGTCGGTACAAAAGCCGATAACATTTTTTCAACAACCCAAATGCTTCTTGATGATCCAAAGGAATACCTAGAAATGATCAATAAAGGGTCCCCCTATGGGGATGGCCATGCGGCCAGCAAGATAATTAAATACTTAGCTGAAGCACTTAGAGGGTGACTTGAGATCGCTGCTATAAGTTATTGTTTCTTTGAGTTTATTTCTTCAAGCCATGTCCTTGCCCAGAGCCACTTTGAATCAAACTTTCGTGAAAGTTCATTGTATTTATCACTCAGTACCGCTTCGGACAATTTTTCGATCTCTGAATAACTCTCAACCACCCAAATAGGCAATCCCAATTCTTCAAAATATTCATTCATGTGATTTCGTAAAACTATAGGAATGCATCGAAGATACATGGCTTCCCAGATTCTATGTGTGTCTGCCCCGTTTCCGGGAGGGCACGCGACAAAAGCATATCTTCTTAACATTTCTGCATGATCCTTCGGCTTTAAAATGCCGACGTTGTCTGCAATTGAAGATTTAGAAAGTTGTCGCGCAGCAAGAAGCCTTGCTTCCTTGTTGGTTTTAATGGTGAAAGTCCACATTACTCGATAAGTTTTTCTCCCGAGGTTTATACCTGCACCTTTAAACAGAACCGTTTTGCCATTATTTCGTCGCCACAAATTTTCAAGTCCTATTGGCAAAGGAGAAATGTTTGGAACCTTTACCAGAAGATTCTGAGCAAATGTATATTTGACAGAATTGATCTTGGCTAGAAAGTCCAGATTTTTGCCATGATTAGAGTCAGAATTACCAAGAAGTAAAATGACTTTTACTTGTAATCCAATCAGAATTTCTGACACTAAACTTTTTAGATTTTCTGATTGGCAAAATATTACATCATTCTCTTTTATTTCTGCAATATTTATTTTTTTTCTTTCTTCCTCCCAAATGTGATCAGCAAATGATCTAAAAGTGTCACCACTAATATATGGATAGCTAGATGATCGACGGCCAAAATATTTGTTGCACTTCATCAATATTCGGTCTAAGTATAGAGATTTATTTTTACGAGCGTAATAAAATCGGACCTTCATGTATTCGATTTTTTGAATTCTTGCGGTTCCTGGAATAAATCTTTTCTCGTTGGAACTAGCAAGCAGGCCATTAAGCCGGTTAGTATCTTTTATTATCCACGGATGAACTTTCGAATGTAAATGCAAGTTGTATAGATTCAATTTAAACATATCATCTGCTTCACATGATAGGTAACCTTCGTCTCCAATCTTAAATCTGAGTCTGGATAGCTGCTCTTTACTCAAAATCTCACCGTCAGGAGCGTCGACGAATTTTGTAGACGGCCTTTCCTTGATGGGCACATTTTTTGGATCAATGCCTGCAATCCACTGTCCTAACTGGGCTGCATCGACCACGCCGCCGATCATTTCAGGAGCGAGTGTCCTACCTCCGCTGTTGACTGGGTTGTCAAACTTATCTAGGAGTGTTGGCAAGCCGACAAAATTCGAATCTCTTTGCTGTGTCCATCGACTTAACAGTTCCATTTCATTCTGGAATATCTCTGTTGTTTGAGTAAAATTGATTAACTTACTCAAGGAGTTTGTATCATTGCTGAAAATTACGGATGCGACGGCTTTCTTTGAATTATGAATTGGATAAAATAGACTTTTTGAATCGAGACTATGTAGTTTATCTATTAATGTATCAACTCGAAATAGTAGTTGATCTAATTCGGCATGGAAAATGCTTTCTATCTTTGCTATGGATGAGAATTGCTCAAGTACAAATAATCTTTCAAGGCTTTTTGTCCAAAATCCGTTTCGAAAGTCTTTTGGGCTAAGAATTTTTTTTTCACATTCTAAAAACGTTTCTCTTTCATAGAAATCTTCAATTTCAATAAAGTTTATTTCTGTATTTCTTATTGATTTGCGAAGATGCCTGTTTCCAATTAAATTGATTCTACATCCGCTTTGTCTACGTGCAAGCTCTAAAGATGATTTTGCATACAATGGAAGGGTCTCGCCTAGGTAGACAAAATGAATATCTCTAAGGGTGTCACCCATTTTTCAATTTTGCCTGACTAATTCGCGATCCAACTTTTTTAATCAATCGCCGCTTAACATCCCAATTTTCAAAAGATACTATCTGAATATTCCGACTTTTTCCAATTCTCTCCACTGTATCGGCATTCAGATCCTTTGCGTATCCGATTTTACTTTGTCCCAGTCTCTCCCAATTGAAATTACTATATCCGATTTCACCCGAATGCACATTGGATACCCAGGTTCCCATGACTTCTGTTTCGCTGAATCCACTCGTTAATTGAAAGTTTGTATTTTTAATTATTGCATCGTACCAAGGCATATTATTAATGGTCTCAATGTCGGAAATTAGCTCTTCATACCAGTTTTTAGGTATCGGAAATCCTGGAATTACAAAGCTGGTATCTACTACACGTTTAATTCTCAAGAGTCGTTCAATCATATTGAAATACTCTGCATGAAACTCTGTGGCCCTCATATATATAGGTTGACCGGAGTTAGAAAAGAGTTTAATCGGCGCCATAGGCACGCAGTCCGCGTCCCAAATCACTAATCTTTGTTCTCTTGCTTGATTTAACGCCTCGAATTTTAAAAACTGCTGATAATACCAACCAAATCGTGACATATTCCCTGAATATGCAACTGCACTAGCTAGTGGAGCTATAAATTTTTCGGCTAAAATGCTTTGTGGAAGAATAAGAATTTTTGGATTAGTAATTTTTTTGAATTCTTCCATTTGCATATCTGGGACGTAGACTTTGTATGTGGAGGCGTCGATATGTTTAGGTAGGAGTGTACTTGTAAGTTTCCAAACGTCCGCATGATTGAGTGAACAAATTGATATTACACACGTTGATGTTTCCTGAACCATTTTATGTCACCTTGTCCTTGTTCGAGAAGTTAACAGCAATGGCTAGAGACCCATTAGTTTTGCTTGCTGATCAAAGTTTGGCACATCCACTCTTACTTGATCAAAAGTTCCAGAAGATATGATTTTTCCGTTTTCCATGTATACAACTAAATCAGCTTTTTTGACGGTGGATAATCTATGTGCGATCATCAAGACTGTCACGCTTCCTCGTAGTTCATTTATTGAGTCCGAAATTGCAGCCTCTGTCATTCCATCTAGATTGCTAGTTGCTTCATCTAGAACCAATAGTTTTGGTTTTGTAAACATGGCTCGAGCAATTCCTAACCTTTGTCGCTGACCACCACTTAGCCGCGATCCTCGATCGCCAATGTACGTATTCAAGCCATCAGGCAAATTTTCTACATATTCCTTTAGGTGTGCTTTCTCAAGTGCCTCCCAAGCAAGGGACTCACTCTCTTCCCCGCTTGCGGGATATCCCAGAACAACATTTGTTAGAACTGAGCCGTTTGAAATCATTACGTCTTGTGGTACGTATGAGATCGCACCTGGCCACTTACTAATTGCTACTAACGGTTCAACACCCGAGATTTGCACATTGCCGGATTCGGCTTTGAGAACTCCAAGAATTAAATCGATCAATGTGGTTTTTCCTGCGCCAGACGATCCCACAATTGCAACTACCTGTCCTGGCTTTATTGTTAGGTTTGCTCCGTTAATGGTTTTATTTTCATTTCCTGGGTATTGAAAAGTTAAGTTACTGATCTCAATTGAGGATTCAAATGAGCCATGTTCAGTAATTACATTATCGTCAACCTTTTCAATTCTTTCCGAATTCTTTAGGAGTTCGATTAGTTGTAGCGTTTTGGTTGCTCCACCGATACTTGCTTTCAGTGAGACTGATCCTTGTTGAATTCTGAGGATAGCTGGTGTTATACGTGTGCTAGCCGCCAAAAAGACGGTCAATCCTGCAAACGCTCTCGTCGCATCGTTTGAGACAAATTGAAAAATTGATACAATTAATAGTCCAAAAACCACAGTAATTTCCAAAACGTATTTACTGATACTTGGAAAAAAAGAGAGTTCGGCCGAAATATTTGCGAAATCTAATCGCTGTTTGGCAATAATTCGTGAGTAGTAATCACGCCTATTTTTCACAAGTATTTCGCGATATGAACCGATCACTTCCAAAATTCGTTCAGAGCTTTCGACACCCACGGTTGATTGAAGATCACCCAGAGTTCTCGCTCGATTCTTCATGAGTTGAAAAAGAATGAAACCAATAGGTACAAAGGCCAAGAATGATGATATAGCTATTTTCGGATCTACGAATAAAAGGCCTCCAAACATCACCATTAACAATGAAATATCGGAAATCAAGGTGATTGAAGTTCCAAGAACTCCTACGGTAAGAATGGAAACTCCATTAGTCACAGAAAACATTATTTCCTGCATGGAACGTGATTGGATTGTTAACAAAGAGTGGCTAAAAAGACGTGCAATCAGATCTCCAGAAAGCTGAGCTGCTTTGCGACTTAAAAAGAATAGTATCTTCCGTGTGAAAATCACTGAAAAGATTGTTTTGCCTACAAGAAGAAGTGCTGCAAGAAGCCCCAGAGTTAGGGCCTGAGACTGGAGAGAAAAGTCTTGGATATTTAATACTTCTAAAACAAATGAGACTCTTTCGCCAGGTTCTTTGGACGACAAACCATTTACCGCCAAGGCACCCAGTACTCCAATTACACCGACTCCAACTAAGTCAAGTAAGCCAAAAATAATCTGTAACAAAACTACAGCAAAAAATTTATTTTTATCTCTCTTTGGAAGAATGCGTGAGGCTTTGTAAATAACGGAATCACGATAGAAAGGCATTTTAACTTCTCCCATCTAATCGATTTCCCGCGTTTTTTATATGGAATTGTATCTTGAAACGATGAGGATGCTGGAATAATGATTAAATATGACGTATTCTGTCGCGTTTACTACAGACTAAAGTCCGCTTAATGCGTTCGATAACACTCTGAGAGCCTCACCCAAATTAGGCGCACGTTGAATTATAGGTTGCGAAGCAATTGATTCCCATAAATCTGGATCTCTGTTTACTTTAGATACAAATCCTAAGAAATCATCAATCGAATCAAAATCGTTTAGGTTAATTATGGCTTTTGGATTGATATACCCATCGGGATCTGCGCCCCAATACAATGGTATTGCTCCTGTTGCCCAAGCTTCAAACACTTTTTCAGTCACATACCCGGGATATAAGTCGTTTTCAAAACAAAAGACGAATTTGTATTCTTTTGATTCCTTTAACTTAGATTCAGTATATTTACCCGCAAATTTTCCGAAAACATCGACTCGATCTATACTTGCGAGTGCAGAGAGACTTTGAAGTCTATGAGGGTATGGCATTCCAATAAATGCAACACAAAATTTCTTTCTCTTCTTTATTATCGGGGTTCGTGAATTCATCATAACTTCTAGGCTCATTCTTTCACCGAGAAAATGCCCGGACTTTTCCGAGAGCATGTCGGTGCACGTAAGCCACCACAAGGGGAAATACGCATTCTTGCCGCCGTAGCTATCGCGATCAAATGATAGATAACCATCCCAATCACCGTAAGGGCATCTTACATTTTCTGCTGTATAGAAGATATTAACCTTCGCATTTTTGGAAGGCTGGAAGTTATACAATTTTGCCCAAGGTCCGAATTGAACTCCTCCTGGTGTCAGGGTTTCAATTTTTCTGGAAACTCGAGTATAAAGATTATCTAGTTCCCCGCGATCCCCATAGACCGAGGAAATATCAATATCTACTTGCTTATTAGGATTATTAACTAACACGCAGTCTTTACCAACTGCCATATTGATCAACTTAGAGATTGATCTAAAGTGGTCTTCAGAAACTTCTCCCCATCTGCTAAACCTTAATGTTAACTCTTTAGACACTTAGATTTCTCCGTTCGATTTTCTCAATTTGCCAATAATTTTTCTGTCATCTTGAGTATGGTTTTTTGCAAGTCATTTCTTTCTCTAGAAATTAAACTCAATTCTCTTCGAGCGTTAATTAACTGGGCTGTTGACATATTCAAAATAAATTTTATTTGCTCCGAAAGATTTAACCGTTTTTCCCCATAAATACTGTTCATACCTGTTAATTCAAGTGCGGATTCCGAATCCGTTACTAATAAACAGCCTGATATTGCTGCTTCAATTGTAGCTTTATCTACAGATTTGGGCGTTCCCGTAAAATAGATTGAGAAATTCTGCAGAACTTTGAATACATTTTCGTGGTGAATGGGATCGGAAAACTTCAAACGCAAATCTTTTTTCTCCGCGATATCAATCAAATAAGAGGAATATTCCCGGTTTACTGAATTTGAACCTATAAAGGTTATTGATGCTTTTATATTCTCTAAAGATGAAATGGTAAATAATAATTCTTCGAGACGTTTTATGGGAACAACCCTACCTAGAGATACAAATCCTTCACGTGCATCCTCCTCGAGGTTTAATTCAAAAGTTTTAGGAACTGCAATTGCATGTCCCACATAAGTGTTCTTACGTGAATTTATCGGTATAGCCCCAGGAGTTGAGGAGAAAATATAATCTACAAAGTGTTTTGACATTTTTAGGGAAATTGACGCGTGGGAATGTGAATACCAGAGTCCCTGGGGTATCCCAACTAATTTGATTGGAAATCCAATTGCGGCACTTGTTTTGGCTGACATATGATGAAAAACAACTAAATTTTTTCTATGTTTGAACAGCAGTTTTAAGGAATTAGCGAGATTGAATGCTGCCACTACTCTTTTTTTGAGACTACCACCACCTATTGAATTTACAAACACATTCTTAGGCAATTCAAATCTTCCAACGTGGGTTGAATAGACAATTACTTCTTCGAAGACTTTGGAGAATTCTAGAATCCAATCGTGGCAATGGGAGAGCAACTCGCTATCAAGATTTGTTTCAAGATTGTATATAACTAATTTTTTTCGGTTGAAATAAGGTTTATTCATTTCTATTCTGCTTTAGATAGCGCGCGAGTACCACTAGAGTCCAAAGTTGCATCAATTCTCGATATTTTCCTCTTAATGGCACATCATTGAATTGATTTAGACGATCTACGTCAAACATTCCTGATTTTACCAAGTCATTTAGAGATTCCCGAACTAACAAGTCATTATTTCGGAGCCAATGTCCTACAGGGCTGGTAAAGCCTGCCTTATCGATTCTGACACCTAATTCCCTTAGTTCTGGAAATACCGACTGTAGTATTTCCTTATCCAGTTTTTTGAACTCTTTTTCTTTCATTTCCCGGCCTGCACAATAAATGACATTGTCATCTTGAAATGGGCTACGAGCCTCAATCGAATAGGCCATAGAAATGCGATCTAATTTCCGATTAGACTCCATAGTTAACCAAATGTTTTGATCTCTATCCATTATAGATTCAGTCCGATTTATGTATTCTGGATTGGACATTATTGATTTTATTTTTAATTTTAGCGAGCCTAAAACTTCCGTAGGTTTGTGGTTAGGAAAAAGTAGTTCGTTTATCTCTCTAGGGCTGAATACCATATGCCAATTTAGCCAAGTTGAAATATTGTTTGGATTTATTTGGCTATTTGCCAAATTGCCTATTTCCCGCATTGGGGATCTTTTATTAAAGAGTAAAGACTGTTCTATCAGTCTACCGTTGAAACTAAATATTTTAGGAATTCTGACTGCAGAAGAATACCGTTGGTAGCCGCCGAATATCTCGTCGGAACCATCTCCAGTTAAGACCAAACGATCTCCGCGCTTAGAGATCTCACTATAGAGTTTATTCATTGACAGTCCTGAAGGATTATTGTTTGGTTCTTGCATAATTGAAATAAACTTATCAAGTTCAGATGTGATGTGTGATGAATCGACCATGTCTACTTTTACAAAGTTTATTCCCAATTTATTGGCTATTTTTTCAGCAACCAATGCATCGGTGTTGTATCTTGATTTGTCTGAGTCGGGCCAATTAACGGAATAGGCATTCACCTCAACATCCATTTCTGAAAGCAGGATTCCGATGATTGTGGAATCCAAGCCTCCGGAAAGAGATAGCGCGACTGATTCATGACCTTCAATTCGTTGCTTGACAGCAGTAAAGATCGTCTCCCTTATGTCTTGTTCGGCTAGCGACTTTGCAGGTCGCGGTTTTTCCAAGATGGAACTCACTGGTTTTTCAAGATTTTCGGTTGAAAATGTTAGAATTTGGCCAGGAAGCATCGAAGTAACTCCCTTAATCGGCGATGTAGGATCTAACAAATAGCCAAGCGATAAATACTCGTCAATAAAATCGATATTAATTTTATTTTCTATACTGAGATTTCGAAGAGGTGTAATTTCGGAACTCCAGAATAGAGTTTCGTGGCAAAATGCTAAATACAGAGGTTTTTTTCCCAATCGATCCCGGGCCAAAGTTAGAGTTTTATCATTATTATTAAAGAATGCGAAGGAAAACATTCCATTCAGCCGATTTATCTGATTAATTCCATAAAACCCCAGAAACTCCAAGAGAACTTCGGTGTCAGAGTTTGTTTGAAACTGAATTCCTTGTGAAGTCAATTCATTACGCAATTCTCGATAGTTGTATATTTCGCCATTAAATATCAGAACATTTCCGGAATCATGTTGAACCATAGGTTGATTACTTCTCGGAACCGGATCAGTCATCGCCAATCTAGTTGAACCCATAATCAAACGCGCTGAGGCAATCTTTATGCCGTTGCTGTCAGGACCACGATGTGAAAGCTGTGATAAACCCTCCTTTACCCAATCTATTTCGACTTTAGCCCCAAGGGTGCCAATTATTCCGCACATAATTGATCCTTGTAATTGCTAGTGCTCATCGATCCAACTCTCTATTAATGCAATCTCATTTTCTTCGTTCTTAGACTGGAAAACTCTAAGATTATCTCTGTTGGTTTTCACCGCAAAAGCTTCATCCAAAGATTTGACTATTTGATCGGAATTTAATCTTCTAGGAATTATATTTAATTCCATTAAAGGAAATTCCTGTTTCAATAAATCCACGCCGCTAGAACTTATTGCAAGTACAGGAACACCCAAAGCTAAAGCCTCCCGAATAGAGCGACCATAAGACTCTGACGGAGCGAATGACACCAAAACACCACCACTCGATAAAGCTTTGAAATATTCTTCTCCAGTTAAGAATCCCAAATAATTCACTCTTTTTTCTCCCAAGATTGAAATACTCTTTTCAAGTAGATCATTTAGCAAGCTTCCGGCCCCTATGATCTTTAGTGAGAAGTCATATCCTGTATTTTCAAGTTCTTCAAGAAAGTCAATGAGAGAATCTAAGCCACGATCAGGTTCCAATCTGCTTGAAATTACTATGCTTCGGTCCCGCTCAGAAAGTTTTTCAACATAATCAGCTTTTGGGATTTGTAAGGGCACGCTGATCACCTTGATCTTTGCGGCAATTCTTGGAAAAAATCTCTTTAAATTGTTTGACTGACCAGTCGATACACAGCGAATTTGTTTAGATAGAAACAAGGACGGTATTGCAATAACTAGTTTTATAAAATTCTTAACGCTCGCTTTGAACCATCTGGGATCAAAAATATCAGCATGGATTTGAACTTGTATTGGAGTTACATTCTTCTTTGAATTTGCTACAAGGATCGAAAATATATATGCGTAAAAAAATGATTTCCAGGGATCACTTGCAATTAGTATTTGCACTTTTGTACTACTTTTCATTGTTAATTTTCTTATTCTTAATATCTCCCCAATGAATTCAAGAAATCCGGTTACATAATCAATACGAAGATGTTCCTTATAATTAACTTCTTTTGGGTACGCATTTTTTACAATTGAAATTACATTTAATTTTTCTATTTCTCCTTTAGATAAGTCCCTTAGACGTACCGAATAACTATGATGTCGTTCTAAAGTCGAGAGATCGTTTTCGGATATGACGCCTCTCGCATCAATCATATATACATATTTCATCATTTTATTTTGATTTTTCGGTGAGTAGGCTATTAATCCGGTCCAGATTGTTTTCTATACAGAACCTATTTTTCGCGACTTCGTGTGCTTTATTACCAAGGCTATTTGCTAATTCAGGATGTTCTGCTAAATATCTTAATGCTTCAACAAGTTTTTGTTGAGAATTAACTGGGACCACCAGCCCTGATACTCCATGCTCAATGACATCTCTGTTACCGGGAACATCAGAAACAATCACGGGCTTTCCAAACATCATTGCTTCCAAAAGTGAGAAAGATAACCCTTCATAGTTTGAGAATAGAATATAAATACACGACTCTCGGAGTACTTGAGAAACCCCTTCTTGGTCTAATTCTCCGAAAAATTTTGTACTTGCATTTGCCGTTGCGGCTAGTTTCTTTAGCTGTGACATCTCGGGACCGTCTCCAACAATTGCGAGAGATAGTCCAATTTCTGAGCATGCGTTGATTACCAAGTCTATATTCTTCCAATTTGTTAATCTGCTTACAGTTACAACGTCATATTCTTTCTGGCTACTGTAAGGGTTGGAACAAATAACTCCATTAGATATAACTTGTATAGGTTTTCTTACTCCCCATCTTTGCATCATTTCTTTCAACTGACTACTAGGTGTCGTTAAATTATCGAACTTATTCAAACTCCAAACGAGCAATTTTCTTTGAAATCTATATGTTAGAGGAATTTTGAATTCAGCTGTGTTAAAACTTTCTATACTAATATTTTGGTTAGTCTTATTTCTAAAACGTTCCCAAATTGGATCTCCAACAATTTTTCCGATGAATTTTCTATTGCGGAATAATAATTTACTAATTGCTACTTCCTCGAATAGTCCGTTTGCAAATATCTGCTGACAATAAGATGTCATCTTTCCAACTTCAAATATAGTTCTAGTCATTCGCATTATTTTATTTTGATCTCGCTTTATCGATATGAAATTTTTATCGGTTGAGGATAATTTATTGTTTTCCGCCCCTAGCGTTAGAAGCGAAACATAGTTACCCTTTTTCGATAGAAAATCGGCTAACTTGGGAATATAGGTCGCTGGTCCGCCAATATCTGGCGGATAGATTCCAGTGACTACGCCTATCTTGTTTTTCACTCTATCCATTGCTTCAGTTTCGTTGAAATATGTTCGCTTAATGCCCAGTTCATCAGGCTCTCTACTCCATTTTGAAGTGATGTTTCGGGTTTCGATCCAATTAAGCTGTTTAAATACAAAGAGGACGCGAAAGTTTCTTTAACATCGGATTCGAATTTTGGTGCGTAGGACACCTTAATTTTTCGGCCACTTACTTTCTCAATCATGGAGATAAGTTCATTAATTGACTTAGGGCTGCCCCCTCCGATATTTACAACATCTGAAAAACCATTTGGGTGCTGAGTTAGCTCTCGATTTAGTTCAATTATAGAGCTTGTAACATCATCGATATAAGTAAAATCTCGTCGAAGATTCCCGTCACCGTTGAGGTTGAAAACATAATCACCTTTAGTGGCCGCCAATATTCTGAAATACGCCATGTCCGGTCTGCCCCAAGGTCCGTAAACCGTGAAGAATCTCAATCCCCTTGCCCTAGTTTCGGTGCCTCTTACAGAGGTTTCCGCAAGAACCTCATTGCACAACTTCGTTGCGCCATAGAAGCTAACTGGTTTAAGGCCTTGTTCAGATTCCACGAAAGGGCTTGAATTCGTATTTCCATACACGCTTGATGATGAGGCGTATAGAAAATTGGGAATTCTTAAATCTATCACTCCCTGAAGAAGATTTTGGAACCCGATCAAGTTACTGGATACGTACTTCCAATTATCCGTTGGGGGGATTCTAACCCCCGCTTGGGCTGCCAAATGAATAACGCAGTTTGGCTTCTCTTTTTGCAAATATTCGCTCACTTCGTCTTTATTTATCAAGTCAAGCTGCGTAATATCTTTCTGTACCTTGATGTCAAGTTCTGAAAGCCGCAGTTTTTTATACTCAACAGAGTAGTAGTTCGAAAAATTGTCTAGGCCAATAACGTCATACCCTTGGTCTGTGAGTTTCTTTATTAAAGAAAATCCGACAAATCCTGCAGCGCCCGTTACAAGTATTTTCATTTCTTTTCTGATCTTTCGTAGAGGGCATCCATTTGTTTAATCATAGTTTCACAGTTAAAAAATGCCAATCTTTCGTCGGCATACTTGGTGATTTCGGAAGATTCTGACTTCGCTTTAACAATCTTGGTGTATAAATCATATGAGTTGCCTGTCTCAAACAAAAAATTATAGTTTTCTCCAAGGACTTCAAGGATGCTAGTATTATTACTTGCTATAACGCGCAATCCTGCATCAAGTGCCTCTAATAGAACTAATCCGAAACCTTCGTACTTACTCGAAAGAACAAAAATATCAAATCTTTTTAACTCCTGATAGACGTCTGCTACTTTTCCAACCCATTCTACGGAATTGTTAATCTCTAATTCTGTTGCTAACTTTTGCAATGCGATTTTCTTTGGTCCGTCGCCAATAATAGAGAGAGTCACGTTAGGATTATCATTAAGAAGCAATTTAAAGGCTCTCATCAGAGTTGGGTAGTCCTTCTGGTCAGCCAGGCGTCCTATCGTTCCAACTTTCAATATTTTGAGTGGTTTCTTAGAAGATATTTCACCTTCAACAGGAGGCCTCTCTTGATCCATTTCCTTGCGTTTAAAACCATAATAAATTCGACTTACATATGCGTTGGGATGAATTTCTCTATTTTCACTAAGGAAATTCGTGACTGCATCCGAGATAGAAATAACATCATCCGTAGACTTTGTTATTATTCTTGACACTAAAGAGGATGCAAATTTTGGCGCACCAGGGTAAAAATTCTCCGAATTATGACGGCTTACAATAAATTTTTTTTTGCCTCGAGCAAAGAATCCAATTATTTCGGACCGAGGTAAATGGCAATGTAGAATTGAGTCAGAGTTTCTAAGATATCTTTTAATTAAATATATTTGTACTAAAGGATTTTTATTTCTGCATTTATCAAAAACGTTAACCCCTATATTTTTAAAGCCATCGGTTAATTCCGCTTTCCCTTTTAATGGAATCACGGTCACATTACGACCCTTCCTAACTTGTTCGCTAGCCAAAGTCAATAACTGCAATTCAGCTCCACCACGTTCAATTGTCGTGATCAGATGCACAACGGGTTTCAATTGTTTCTCAGTAACGTTTCGAAATAGCTGACTGTCTTAGTAACTCCTTCTTCGAGTGATACGGACGGTTCCCAATTTAGAATTTTCCTGGCAGAATTTATGTCTGGCTCTCTTTGTTTGGGATCATCTTCAGGTAATGGTTTAAAGATCAATTTAGAATTTGAGTTAGTGATTTTAATTATTAATTGCGCCAACTCAATCATCGTGATTTTGCGCGGGTTTCCTAAATTTATTGGTTTATCAATGACAGACTCTGTCATGGCCATTTTAAAGATTCCCTCGATTAAATCTGTAACATAACAGAAAGATCTGGTTTGTAATCCATCGCCATATAAAGTTATGTCTTCACCCTTTAAGGCTTGAACAGCAAAGTTACTCACGACTCTTCCATCATTAATCGACATACGAGGGCCGTGTGTATTAAAAATTCTTACAATTCTTGCATCTACGGAAAATTGTCTCCTATAATCAAAGCATAATGTTTCTGCCGCACGTTTTCCTTCGTCATAGCATGACCTGAGGCCGATTGGATTTACGTTACCCCAGTAACTTTCTGGTTGTGGCGATATCTCAGGATCACCGTAAACCTCGCTCGTAGACGCTTGAACCAACCTTGCTTTTTTATTTTGGGCCAAGTGGAGCATATTTACTACCCCGATGAAGTTTGTTTCCATGGTCTTTACTGGATCAGATTGATAGTGGATTGGGGACGCGGGGCATGCAAAATTTAGTATTAAATCAACATCAACCTCGAAGGGATTTCTCACGTCATGATTTATGAACTTGAAATTAGGATTTTCTAGTAGGTGTTCGATGTTTTTTGTACTTCCGGTTGACAAGTCATCAATCACAGTTACGTTGTGATTTTCCGCAATAAACTTATCGCTTAAATTTGAGCCCAGGAAGCCTGCCCCACCCGTAATTAATACCTTCATATGACAATTATGTCACAATATCCATTCGCTTTTCTGTTTATTCCATTCGTCTAGATAGAAATAGTGAGAGTTTTCGTAGCTTCTAAACCATTGGCTTGGTACGATCACGTTTTGATGATTTGGATTTAGAAAAGCGCTCCACCAGGAAAAAGAAGAATTAGCAGTTATCAATCCAGCGCTTTTGGACATTGCCAATAGCGACTCTTTAGGATGCGAATTTGGCGGAGGTGATACAACATGAAATTTTACAGCTTTGAATTTTTTGGCAAATTTCGAAGCTTCAACTCCAGCAATGTTTAAGTCGTTTGAAAATATGTGCACATTCTCTGTTGATGTTTTACTAATCAAAGCATCTAGGGCTCTTGCGTAGTAGCTCATTTTCAGATTTCCAAAATCATTTTTGTGATCCGAGTAATCGCCGAATCTCAAATGCATTGATATAGCGGATTTTTCGGAAATTTCTTTAATCAGCCGCTTCGCCCAAGGTGTTAAATCGGAACATAAATCGATCGGTAATTCGGTATCTATACCAACGCTTACAGCATATTTGAATGTTTGAAAATTTCCCTTGATTACACATGGGTAATCGATTTTATCGATATATGGGTCGTAACCGAGTTTACGCGGTTGATAATTCCGAGAAACGCTAAACCAGAATTGCTCTAAGTTCATTAACCTGAAAGGTTTTTGAATTCTTTCAAGATTTATACTCGCTTTCCAAATCCTTTTTGAGTAAATTGTCTCGACTTTCGCGTTCTCTACTATTTGTTGTATGGAAAAACCACCATGACGCTGACTTGAAATTCCAAATGAGTTTAAAATCAAAGTCATGTTCATTCTTTTGGCAAGATAGCGCCCCGCTGAATACTGAAAGAGTTGATTACCGATCCCTCCTTCTAGGTTCACAAATATTTCATTATTTGGGAAACAGATCACAGCCGCGAATTTAGCAAAGTGGTAGACTCATTACAAGTCAATTCTCGTACGCTATTTTTAGAAAGCGAATTATGGTTTTTTTTGTTCACAGAAAAGTCGCGTATGTCGATTAAAACAACGGTAGTCGTTAGAGTGCATGGAGATACGCCATATCTTAGACAGGCGCTGCACTCCATATTAAAACAATCGGTTATTGATCAAATCGCTATTTTGATTGTGGTTGACCGACCTTCAACTCTAAGCATGGAAATCGTATATGAGTTTATTAGCTCGAAAAAAGTTCGAGTTATTGAGTCCAGTACCCCTGGGGGTCCCAATGCTTTGAATGTGGGATTGTATGAAGTCAAATCTGAATTTACAGCTATTCTCGATGCCGATGACATAATGGAATCAACAAGAATAGAGAAGCAAGTTGATTTTTTGAACAACAATCAGGATATCGTCGTCGTTGGTAGTGGTATAAAAATCATTGATGCGAGTGGCCAGGTTGTCGGCTCCAAGAAATATGAATCCGATCCAAGAATAATTTGGGAGAATCGTTACAGTAACGTGCCTTTAGCAAATCCAGCGGTTCTCTTCAGGACTAATTTCGTCAAAGAAATTGGAGGCTACCGTTCATTTTATCCTTACGGAGACGACCCAGATCTTTGGTTTAGGATTATGGAGAGAGGACGCATCAGCAATCTCCCCGAATATTTGACCTTTTATCGAGAACACGATAATCAGCTAACTCGTATCCATAGGAAGAAAATAATTCTTCATGGGTTGGCTGTTCATAAATCTGCAAGGAATAGAGCGATAGGTAAACCGGATCTCAGTGAGATCTACTCGTCAGTTGAAGAGTGGGGAAAAAGACCTTTAGTTAAGTTTATGGTACAAAAAAGGTTGGTCGAAAGAAATGCTATTGAGAATTTACTTCATTACATTAAATCTAGGGATTTGATAAAGACCATTATGTACTCTTGTTTGTGCCTAGCCGTCAATCCGAAGTCAATCATCGCTTATGCGCTCAGATTTTTACGCAGACCGTCTAGATAGTTAACAACTCGAAGAGATCGGTGATGCCAAGTAAAGTCTGAAACCTCTGATATTCCAAGGATAAGATTAGATTTCAGTGTGTTTGGATCGTCCAAAGCTTTAATTGCCTTGAGTAAAGATTCTTCATTCTTGGCTTCGTACCAGATTGGTTGGTATTCATTAGAGAAGAAGTTTCTTAGTAATAAACAATCGGCAGCGACTATTATTCGTCCGAGTGCCATGATTTCCCGAAGTTTAAGTGGAGTTCCAAAATAAATCTCGGATTCTGGCTCAGGAATTACGTGTATATCTATCAATTTCATGAATTCGATAGCTTTAGAATGATTTACATGTCCAACAATTTCTAAATTTGGAAGATTACATTCTCTATTTGATGTAATTTGATTAATTTCTGAAGTTAATCCACCGACAAGCATGAACTTTCCTGGAATTCCGCACTTCTGGGCATATCTCGCGACGTTCAGAACATCTTCTACGCCCTTAGAATAACCATTTGGTCGAAACTTTCCTACATAACCAACTATTAGTTCTCCAGATTCCGCTTTCATTAGAACCCTTTGAATATAATCTTGCAGTTCTTCCGCGGTTGCGAGTAAGTTTTCGTCTATAGACATTGGTGCGATGAGCGAATTAGCTACGAATCCAAATGAATCAAATTCTAATTTGATTGAAGAATTTATCGGTGCAAAAACTATACTGTTTTCAAAATATCTAATAATTTTTTTAGTTATTTTGTATCGAGGCAGAGAGTGTAACTCGAGAACATTTCTTCTATCCCGACAAACTTTTCTAAGGCCGAAGATTGTGAATGATTCTCTGGTCCAAATTATATCAAAGTTTTCTTTTAAAATAACTTTAGATACTCTTCTAAGATATAGGCTGGTGACTACTTTGAATGCTATTCGGTTTAGAATTTTTGTGTTATTTAAGAATCGTTTTCTGACTTGTACGCTGAAGCAATTTTCTCCAATAGAAATAAGACGTACTTCACTTTTTTCATAGTCTGTATCTTGATAAGTGCTTTTTACCGAGATTACACTAACCTCGTGCCCCTGTTTTTGTAAGGCCTCCACGGTTTTTCTCGTGGTCACTCCATAAGCTTTTTCCGTTGGGTACTTTGCAGTCAATACAAAGGCAATCTTCATTTGGTGATTATTGTTCGGTGATTCTGCGTCTAGTCAGGATAAAAATTGTTCCTAATCCTGAAATTGAATTATGTGAGAGAATTCGGATTGACTGAGTGTTCCACGGCAGCCCGTTAACTTGTGGGTACATTTTAATAACTACCCATTCATCGCATTGCATTTTTCTGGCTACTCTTTTTGGAAAAAAGAAAATATGCGGCACATTGGAAAGTCCTGAATAATTCTTTTCGTCGACGCCAATTCTATTCTGTACAAAATTTACGATTACCCTAAGTAGACCGACTGTTAGACGAAT
Source organism: uncultured Sediminibacterium sp. (assembly GCA_964492205.1). Taxonomy (GTDB): domain Bacteria; phylum Bacteroidota; class Bacteroidia; order Chitinophagales; family Chitinophagaceae; genus Sediminibacterium. The sequence goes on along the minus strand of CAZBJP010000022.1, from coordinate 3,089 downwards.
GAAACCGAATTTCCCATGCTTCCAGTAATTTCCTCCGCCTAGAAGTGTCCACGAAAGGGGTGACCATGCGGTTGGTAAGGCAACTATTACATATTTCTTGGCTAGCCGTTTTTGCTCCCTTAAGCCAGAATCAAAATCTTCAAGGTGCTCCAAAACATGGCTGGTTATTGAGATATCGAAACTTTTATCTTTGTACTTGGTACAAGTAACATCTTGTACATCAAAATCAATTTGTCCCGGAGCGTAATTTCTTTTTGTTTGGCTTTGCTTTGCTCTTTGTATATTGGATTTGGAGACATCCGCTCCTCGAACATTTGATAAACCGGAATCCAATAGATCAAAAGTTAAACTTCCGTCGCCACATCCAAGATCAATTGCGCTTTCGCAGTCTCCGGGTATTATTCGGATAATTGATTTATGCATCAAACTGTGTACTTTCGCACGAATCGGAAATTCAGATTTAATTCTTTTGTTTATAAAATCTTCACCAAACGTTGCATAGGCTTCGCTAACTTCTGACTGAGTCTTTTTTATTTGAGCCATGTACTTTTTCACACTTGCAACTTTACCCTATAGCTTCATATTCTCCGGCCTCTAACGGTAAAGAAAATTAGCAAATTGGTGCCAAGTGAATTTTCCATCCAGCAAATCCTCGTGCATAACAGTCTCTTTCAGATTTATGCACTCATGAAGCATTTCTCCAATCTGCTTAATGCTTGCTTCGAAAGAAATAATTCTTCCATTTGTATTGTTAACAATTTCTGCGTTCCAACCTGTAGGGGTTGCAACAACCGGCGTTCCAGAAGCGAGGGCTTCCAAAACCGGATAGGGCCCGCCTTCGATTAATGAGAGAGTTAAAACAGCTGAGGCCATTCTCATGGCATTAGGGTGGCTTTTAAGGTCAAAATCGGTCACGCTGACATTTTTCAAGTTACGAGCTTCCTCGTTGATAGTTTTCTGCCATCCATCTCCATTGATAATAAACTTAATATCAGGGTTATTGGCAATTACTTCAAGAATTTTTTTGGGATTCTTTCTTGGTTTCGAGTCACCTACAATGTAAACATACTTGTCTTTTATTTTCATATTTTTATTCAACGGATAGAAAATCTTACGATCGATTGCTCCGTATGCTACAACGACCCGTGCTTCTTCTAAACCATTTGCCACTAACCACCTCTTCGATTCACTATTCATAACAATTACTTTTCCAACTTTTTTTAGTAAATCTCTTTTAATTTCAACTATTTTGGTATTCATGTCTTCATGTGTAAAGAAAACGCGCACGTTTCTTAATATCGGAAAATCATTTTTCTTTGTCTTCGAAGTCAATGTCACTAAAGTATTCTGGTTAACGCAAAGATCGCCACTCTTAATTTTTGGTATGAAAATAGATCTATTTATTAAAATCTGCTTGATGATGCTTCTTCTCGAGTTTGCGATATACAAAATTTTAACTTTTTCATCAATGTAGGGTAATGACTCTTTGATTATTGCTTCAAGTATCCATCCACGATATTGCACATCTAGGATAACTCTCATTGATGGACATCGTTCCCATTTTTTATTTCGTATTCGACCATTATTTTGATCATCTGTTCAAAGGACGTCTTAGGCTCCCAGCCCATACTTTTTTTTGCTTTTGAAAAATCTCCTAATGAAGCGTATTTTTCAATTGGCCGCTTTAGTTCCTCATCTATGGAAATTAATTCTAGCGGGTTCTTGCTTATTTCTTTGGTGCACATCGCTAATTTGAGAAAATCCAATACCGTGTGAGGAACTCCTGTCGAGAAAACATAATTGTCGGAATATTCTTGTTGGAGAGAGAGCCACATTCCATAAACATAATCTCCTGCGTATCCCCAGTCACGAGTAACTTCAATGTTTCCTAGTTTAAGCCTTTTCTCTTGACCTTCTTTATACTCTGCTACAAAGTTTACAATTTTTCTTGAAAGGAATTCTGCTGTTCTATATTCACTTTCGTGGTTGAACATTATTCCACTTGATATGTGTAGACCGCTCTTTCTCAACTTGTCAGAATACTTGTGTGCAAGTATTTTCGATTCCGCATAAGGGCTAATTCCATTTAATTCAGTTTCTTCGTTCTGTGGAGAAGTTGATGAGTTTCCAAACATTTCGGAACTTGAAGCTTGGAAAATCTTTACATCACTTGACAATTTGTTTTTTTCGATTGATGAAATTAAATCTACAAAATTAGAGAAGTTAGCTATTTTCGTTTCTTTTGGAAAATCAAAACTTTTCTTCACGCTACTGATAGCGGCTAAATTGTAAATTTCAGCTGGTCTTACAGCCGCAATGATTTCATGTATGTGTTGCATGCCATAGCCTTTCACTTCTATGACTTGTGTCTTTGGTGCAACTCTTTTTAAAAGGGTGCTTCTCGTTCCGAGTGATCTAGTAAGACCGAATACTTGATAGTTCTTTTCTTCAAGCAGTTTTGCCAAAAGGATTCCGTCTTGGCTTGTTACGCCGGTAATTAAAGCTTTTTTAATGCGATCCACGGTAGTTATGCCTGGCTATTCTAAAATTACAGAACCTGATTTGGTTTGAAATTCGACAGCAACAATTCCAATTTCTCCATCATTTTCCTCAGGTGCTACAAATTCGACGGTTGTGGTTCCTAAAGCATTTACAATCTCCTCTTTGAACCATGATTCCGCCAGTTTATTTCCATCGGCAATGATTATTTTGGATATCAGTGCGGTTGGAATTCCTTCTTTTGATGGATGGCCTTCGCTCAACCATTTTATAAAGAATGGTAGTTGCTTACTTTCTGTGATTTCTTTAACGCCGATTTGCTTCCACACAAGTTCGCTTCCGTCAGGTCTAGTTCTATGCCCCTCTGCGGCTGCTCGACCAAACTTGGATTCGATTTTTTCCAGATCGTCAGTACTAAAAACCCATGTTAACCAACCTCCACCATCAGAAGCCTTTTTTGAAACCGCCCTTCCCCAAACTGAATTTTCAGTAGCTGGATGGTCCAACGGACAAACAACCTCTAAATACTGTCCTTCTTTTAACGATGCTGTGAAATTTCGTGTTCCGAACCTCGGGTGCACGCCACCGTC
>CAZBJP010000021.1:0-22608 GCA_964492205.1 uncultured Sediminibacterium sp. | reverse complement strand
AATTCATGTGGGTGCTGCATTAAAAGATTTAGACAATCCACCAGAAGATATGCCAGTAAATGGTAGAGATTTGGTGACAGGTATTCCAAAACAAATCATGGTCTCTTACCAAGAAGTGGCAGAGGCATTAGATAAAAGTATTTTCAAAATCGAAGAAGCTATCTTAAAAGCTTTAGAGACTACACCTCCAGAACTCGCTGCAGACATCTATCGTAGAGGTTTGTACATTACAGGTGGTGGTTCACTTTTAAGAGGCTTGGATAAAAGATTAAGTGCAAAAATTAAATTACCAGTTCATGTAGCCGACGACCCTTTAAAGAGCGTTGTACGTGGAACAGGCATTGCATTGAAAAACTACCAACGTTTTCCATTTATTATGAGATAATACCTAATGAAGAACATCATTGGCTTTATACGACAGAACTTTACTTTTTTTAGCTTTCTGATACTGCAAATTGTATCGTTGGTCATGTTGTCTTCATACAGCAAATCACACCAAACCTTTTTTGGCAATTGGAATAACGCCATTGCTGGAAAAGTAAATAGTTACTATAATGAATGGGCTTACTTTTTTGATTTAAAAGCCACCAATGCCAAGTTAGTAGCAGAAAATGTAGCATTAAGAAACGAACTGGCTCAAAATTTTGTACCCTATGACACGAGTGTAAAATCAGGAACATTAATTTTGAGAAAAGATAGTTTAGAAAAAATCAGGAAATTCTCTTACTACCCAGCTAAAGTAGTGGGCAACAGTTTTACTTTACAAAAAAATTATATCACCATTGAACGCGGCGCTTTACAAGGTGTAAAAAAAGATATGGCTGCAATTAGTCCTGATGGTTCTATTGTTGGTGTAGTAGTGGAAGTGAATGATTACTATAGTAAAATCATGAGTTTATTACACCGCAACAGTAAAGTGAGCGCCATGTTGAAAAGAGATCGCATTGCGGGCAGTATTGAATGGGATGGCAAAAATCCAGAAATTTTATCTTTAAAAAATATCTCCAAAAGTGCCTTGCCAAAAATTGGTGATACCGTATTAACTAGTCCCTACTCTTCTAGTTTTCCTGCTCAATTAATGATTGGAAGAGTGACTAGTGTGATTCAAGATCCTTCGAGCAATTTCTTAACCTTAAATATTAAATCTGCTACTAACTTTTACAATTTAGAATTTGTTTACTTGGTAGAGAATAAAAGAATGGGGGCTCAATCCGAAATAGAGCAAAAGGGGGATACCAATGAATAGGATATTAAAAAATAGTATTCGATTTATTTTGTTTTTATTGATTCAGATTGTCATCTTAAACGAGATCCCACCAATACATCAATTCATTACACCGTATTTATACTTTATTTTTATCCTTTGGTTGCCTTTTGGTACCAGCAGATTAGCCACTACTTTTTTAGGCTTTGCATTAGGTTATAGCTTAGACATGTTTACTAATAGCCCTGGACTGCATGCAGCAGCTGCAGCTTTAATCGGCTACCTTAGACCTACAATTTTAAATATTCTGTTGGCTCAAGAAGCGTCTGAAGAAGTAAATAAAGAGCCTAGCATTGGTACAATGGGTTCAGGCCCTTTTGCTATTTATATTTTTTCACTCACTTTTATACACCACTTTTATTTAGTCTTATTAGAGTGGCTTCAATTTGGTAACTTTAGCTATTTCATTGGGAAAGTATTTTTTACAAGTTTAATGAGTATTCTGCTTATTTTATTAGTTGAACTTTTATTAAACAGAAGGAAGCTAAAAAGATAATTCATGTCAGTTTACAATCAGAATCGAGGAGGCATTATTCAAATTATTATTGGCACCATTTTTATTCTTATCGTAGGACAATTAATAAGTCTTCAGATTGTTTCTAATAAGTATAAATTGGCTGCAGATAATAATGCGATTTATAGAAAAATAATCTATCCAGATCGAGGTATAATTTATGATCGTAAAAAAAGAGCCCTCTTAGAAAATACCATTAGTTATGATTTAGTGGTTATACCAAATGAGGCAAAAGGGGTAGATACTCTAGCTTTATGTGAAATATTAGGTATTGATAAAGAAGAATACCGCAAAAGAATTGTAGAAGCCATTATTAAAAACACCAGGGTAAAAGCAGGTGTATTTGAACCATTTTTAACACCTGAACTATACGCTCAATTGAATGAAAACTTGTATCGATTTCCAGGATTCTCTTTATCGGAGCGTTCTATTAGAAACTACCCTTACAATACGGCGGCACATGTGTTAGGTTATGTGGCAGAAGTAGATGTGAATTTTTTAAAGAAACATGAATCAGAAGGTTATGAGATGGGAGACTATGCGGGTATGACTGGACTTGAAAAAAATTACGAAACAGTCTTAATGGGTCAAAGAGGTGTAAAACGATTCTTAAGAGATAACAAAGGTAAAATTCAAGGTCCCTATGAAAAAGGTGCTTTTGATACCATTGCCATTGCAGGTAAAAATCTTTTCACTAGCATGGATGTAAAAGTCCAACAACTTGCAGAAAAATTATTACAAAATAAAATAGGTAGTGCAGTTGCGATTAATCCTAAAACAGGCGGTGTGATAGCCATGGCATCTAGCCCAGGATATAATCCTAATTTATTAACGGGCAGTCAAAGAAGAAAAACAATTGGAAGATTATTATTGGATACGGCTAGACCTATTTATAATCGTGCTATCAAAGGACAATATCCTCCTGGTTCTACTTTCAAACCTCTGGGCGCATTGATTGCTTTAGACGAAGGCTTAATTACCCCGAATTTTGGATACAATTGTTACGGATCTTATGGCGCATGTGGCGACCCTAGAAAATGTGAACACCATAATCCAGGCCATGCTGCCAATTTGCAATTAGCTTTAGCATATTCTTGTAATTCCTACTTTTTGCAAGTATTTAGAATGGCGATTGATAACCCTAAATATAAATCAGCAAAAGGCGGTTATTTGAAATGGAAAGAATATATGAATGCGTTTGGATTCGGTAGAAAATTGGGCGTGGATTTACCTAGTGAAAATAAAGCCAATATCCCTGACACAGCGCAATACAATAGAGATTTTGGTAATCCAAAATATTGGAATAGTTGTTATATGCTTACGCTTGGCATTGGTCAAGATAGGATGACCGCAACCCCACTTCAACTTGCCAACTCAATGGCATTCATCGCAAATGAAGGCTATTATTATACCCCACATTTTGTTGACAGTATTGAAAACGAAACAGAAGAAGAAGCAGCACAACTTGCACCATTTAGGACCAAGCAGAAAGTCACTAAAATTCCAAAGGAATATTTTGATGTGATTAAGGAAGGTATGCACGATGTAACTGTCTATGGTACTGCAGCATTTATCAAAGTACCAGGACATGAGTACTGTGCTAAAACTGGAACAGCACAAAATCCTCACGGTAAAAATCACTCCTTATTTGTTTGCTTTGCACCTAAAGACAATCCTAAAATTGCTGTAGCAGTGATTGTTGAAAATGCAGGATATGGGTCCACATGGGCAGGACCAATAGGTGGTTTGCTGATGGAACAATATTTAAATGACACCCTAACTACAGAAAGTAAAGTCAAAGCTGATAACCTTTCGCAGGTAGATTTAATGCCACAAGCCATCAAAAATTGGTATGTGCAACATAATAAATCTGCTTATTTAACTCCAATAGAATACAATAACGACGAATTATCGGACGTTTGGGATATGGAGATGTTGGCAGAAGGTGTAGTGAAAACAAAGGCGAAGGATACCACACCTACTACACCTATTCCACTACCAAACAAAGATGTAACAAATAAGGATAGTGCACTTCCCAATAGCGATAAAAAGAAAAGGTTTAAGCCATAGCATATGTCAGCGAACTATAATAATAATTTTTCAAAAGGAACTGACCTTGCTGTCATCATCTTATATCTATTGATGGCCTGTATTGGCATCCTTTGCATTTTTATGGTAGAGTACAATCCCAATACAAATTGGGCTACTAGTTTTATCAGTGGCAAAACAACCTATAGTAAACAATTCTTTTTCTTAATTTTTTGTGCTTTTGTTGGGATATTTATTTTATTGATGGATAGTAAAGTATTTACTGCATTAGCCAACCTGCTATTTGCTGGAGGCATTTTATTGATGCTCGCTACTTTTTTGATTGGAAAAGAAATCAATGGATCTAAGAGTTGGATCCCTATTGTAGCAGGCTTTAATTTACAACCTGCAGAATTGTGTAAAATCTTTACTGCACTTGCATTGGCTAAATTTATTTCAAGACCTGAAACTGATTTTACAAAACTCCAGTCACATATAGTTGCAGGTGCAATGATTGCCTTACCCGCAATTTTATCAATTGCACAACATGAGCTTGGACTAGCTTTAGTTTATAGTGCTTTTATTTTTGCTATGTACAGAGAAGGGTTACCCCCAATTATTCTAGTTATATTGTTGTCCTTTGCAATACTTGTCATCGCAACACTACTATTGGATCCTACCCTATTAGCAATTATCTTAACCATAATTGCAGGTTTAATACTACTGTATTTTGGTAAAAGTTTAAAAAGAAATAAACATATCATAGTTCTTGTAGCAAGCATTTGGGTCGTAAGTGTAGGCACAGTTCGATTTGCTGTTCCTTATATCTTTAATAATGTTTTTGAATGCTACCAGACAACGCGAATATATAGTATGGTTGGTAAAGAATATGATTGTAACTTAAATAAAAGATCTCTTCAAAAACCAGGTACTAAAACAGTTAGAAAACCAGATGACTACAATGTAAAACAAAGTAAGATTGCCATAGGTTCGGGAGGTTTCTGGGGTAGAGGGTTTCTAAAAGGTACTCAAACACGAGGCAAATATGTACCTGAACAACATACTGATTTTATATTTACTTCTCTTGGGGAAGCCTTTGGTTTTGTAGGCACTTTTACATTTTTAGGCCTGTATTTATTTTTCTTATTTAGATTAATACGAATTGCAGAAAGGCAAAGAAGTACATTTTCAAGAGTCTATGCGTATAGTGTGGTAGGTATTTTCTTTTTTCACATAGCTGTAAACATTAGCATGACCATAGGGTTATTCCCCGTAGTCGGTATCCCATTACCTCTAATAAGTTATGGAGGATCCTCTTTACTTACATTTACCGCCTTAGTTTTTATTTTACTAAGATTAGATGCGGATAGACAAATGGTACTTCGATAATTGTATTTTTGCAATATGCGTATTTATCCATTATCCGAAGGCAGTTTTAGCATAGATCAAACTAAAGTTTTTGTACCATTTGATACCCAAAGGGAACAGATCCAAGACCGACCTAAAGGAAGTATTCTTGTAGAAATTCAACCATTTGTAGTCATCACCGAAAGAGATATTATTTTATTCGATACTGGCTTAGGTTACTTGAACAAACAAGGGATTTTACAAATTCATGATAATTTAATGGCGATAGGCATTAATCCTAGTGCTGTCACCAAGGTGTTTATGAGTCATTTGCATAAGGACCATGCAGGCGGTATGAGCTTTATGCATCCACAATTCCATGAACGATTTGTAAGCTTCCCATATGCAACTTATTACGTTCAAAAAAGAGAATTTGACTTAGCAATGACCACGTCTTCTGCATCTTATATTAAGGAGCAGTTTGAATTCTTGGCCGACTTTTCAAAAGTAGTCTGGCTCACTGAAGACCAAGGTATTATAGAAAATAACATTCATTATTTATTGACAGGTGGACATTGTCCATATCATCAAGTAGCATGGATAAAAGAAGATAATGAACTATTTTTCTTTGGGGCAGATGTAGCCCCTCAGCTACAACAACTTAAATCAAAGTTTATTGCTAAATACGATATGGATGGAAAAGCTGCAATGGAATGGAGACAAAAATGGTGGGAACAAGGACAATTAGAAGGATGGCAATTTGCATTTTACCATGATATCAGTCATCCGCTTTTCAAAGCAATCCACTAAGCTTAAACAAACATTCATTAGGAATCAATATTGACAAGGGTTTCAGAGAAAGCATAATTTTTCTGTATCTTTAATTTGTCATGATGAATAACACCACACAAAATTATTTGCAACAGTTTAGAACGAATGTGTCTGACAAGTATATTATTTATAATAGTTTATTCGCAGCACTGCCTTATTCTGGAATTGCCAATGTGGGTGCATTATTACCTATCTTAATTCAACATTGTGAAGAGGGATTTGCAAAAGGGAAATCTCCAATAGAAATAATTGATGCTTTTTTTAAACAACATACAAGTGTTGAAATAGAGCAGGAACAATTAGATCATCTATTCAAATATGTTCAATATGTCGAAAGACAGGTAGTGCTATTTGATGCAATAGAAGATGCGGCATTTACTAGCATCAATGATATGGAAGGACCAGGAAGTATTAAATCATTAATTAAAGAAGCTAATTTTACAGGCAAAACATTAGCGCTAAAAAACAAGCTTAAACGCTTTAAAGTAAAAATTGTTTTAACTGCACACCCAACACAATTCTATCCTGCAAATGTTTTGGGGATTATACATGATATGGGTGATGCCATTGCTAAAAACGACTATGGCACGATCAATCAGTACATTCAACAACTTGGGCTCACGCCTTTCTTTAATAAAAAACAACCTACACCGACTGATGAAGCATTGAACTTGATGTGGTATTTGGAGCATGTATTTTATCAGTCTATTGGCAATATTTACAATACCATTGTGAAGGATGTATTTGATGGCGAATATGATGCAAATAATCCATTCATCGAATTAGGCTTTTGGCCAGGAGGAGATCGTGACGGCAATCCATTTGTCAATGCAGCAACCACTATTAAAGTGGCACAAGCCCTAAGAAGTAGCATTATTGTTTGTTATTATAGAGATGTAAGAAAACTAAAGAGAAGGTTGACATTCTCTGGTGTAGCTAATCTATTAACAGATTTAGAAGCTGTCTTATATGAAAATGTATTTAAGCCAGAAGATAGTACTCCAGTCTCTAAGGAAACAATTGTTGCTTGTCTTACTACAATCAAGGAAAAGTTAATCAATGAGCACCACTCATTGTATTTAAACAGACTTACACAATTGTTAAATAGAGTTCAAATATTCGGAACACATTTTGCTGCATTAGACATTCGTCAAGATTCAAGAATCCATCATGCAGTTTTGTTAGAAACTGGTGTATTACCTACCAATTATGTTGACTTAGACGAAAAGGGAAAAATGGCCTTACTTGCAACTGTTGCAGGAAAAATAAATCCTAGTAGTATGAAGACTGAGATTGGAAAAGATACTCTAGAAAGTATTTATGCCATTCAACAAGTTCAGTCTTTTAATGGTGTCATGGGTTGTCAACGTTATATTATTAGCAACTGCCAAACTGCAGTAAATGTAATGGAGTTGTATGCGTTATTTAGATTATGTGGATGGGATCAAAATTTAACGTCTGTAGATATTGTGCCTTTATTTGAAACCATAGACGACCTTACAGCATCAGAATCGATTATGTCTACCTTATATGCATCAGATATATATGGAGCTCATATCAAAGCAAGAAATAAAGAGCAAACGATCATGCTTGGCTTTAGCGATGGTACAAAAGATGGTGGATATTTGCAAGCCAATTGGAGCATCTACAAGGCTAAAGAAATCCTAACCACTGTATCAAGAAAGAACGGCATTATTGTTAAATTTTTTGATGGCAGAGGTGGCCCACCATCAAGAGGTGGGGGCAAGACCCATCAATTTTATGCCTCCATGGGCAATGGTATTGAGAATGAAGAAATTCAATTGACAGTTCAAGGACAAACTATTACCTCCAATTTTGGCACCATACATTCTGCACAATATAATTTAGAGCAATTATTAAGTGCTGGTGTTAGTCATAGTTTATTTTCTGATTCTAAAGTTCTGCTTTCACAACAAGATCGTCAAATATTAGAAACACTCGGTAACATTAGTTTTGAAGCATATCAACAATTAAAGCAAGATGCTTTATTCTTACCCTACCTTCAAAAATATAGTCCACTAAACTATTACAGTAAAAGTAATATCGCAAGTCGACCTGCTAAAAGAGGCTCTGGTACAAATTTGCAATTTCAAGACCTTCGCGCGATTCCGTTTGTTGGCAGCTGGAGTCAGTTAAAACAAAATGTACCTGGCTATTACGGGGTAGGAACTGCCTTACAAGTACTAAAAGAGAAAGGATTATGGAAAGAAGTACAATCACTATTCAATAATATTGGCTTCTTCAAAACATTAATAGACAATAGCATGATGAGTATGGTAAAATCAAATTTTGCCATCACTAAATACATTGAAAAAGATCCTATTTATTGTCCTATTTGGAAAAATATTAAAGAAGAGTTTCAATTAACTACACAATTATATCTTGAATTAAGTCATACAAATAGCTTAATGGAACAAGATACACTTTCGAAACATTCTATCCTTCTAAGAGATAGAATTGTGCTTCCATTATTGACAATCCAGCAATATGCCTTATGTAAAATTCAAGAAGAAAATATAGACCCAATTGCTAAAACGCATTATGAGAAATTATTAACCAGAACTATGTTTGGCATCATTAATGCTTCAAGAAACTCTGCTTAAATTGCACCTTGGTCTTTCCACTGCCATAAATGCAGGCAAGCATAACTTCTATAAGGTGACCAGTTTTTCGAAATAGCTACCATTTTTGTTTGTAAGTCTTTCTTAGTCTCATGGTTTATTTTATACAGTTTCACCATTGCTTGTTGTATGCCTAAATCATCTACAGCAAAGACATCTTCTTGACCTAAACTAAAGAGCATCAGCATTTCAACCGTCCATTTACCAACCCCTTTTATCTGAGTCAATAAATCAATAATTGCTTCCGGCTGCATAGTATATAATTGCTTATCTGTAATTTTTTGATCTAAAAAAAATTGCGCTACATTTTGAATATAATGCACTTTAGATTGACTCAATCCAATGGACCTAAGTGCTTCATTAGAACATGCTAATACTTGTTTGCAGTTAGGTTCTTTACCATCAAATAAGGCTATAAAACGACCAAAAATGATAGCAGCAACTTTTGTACTCAATTGCTGGCTGATAATACTAGCCATCAATCGCACAGGGGTGTTTTTCCTTTTCTTTATCACATGATCTGCCTCTACTAAAATTGAGGCTAATTTTTTATCTTTCTTTAAATGTTGTTTGTACTCCATAGCTGCAAATTAAGTTGAAATACTTATTTTGAGTTAAGTTTAATTAAGTACTCACTAAATCTACATTTATGATCAAAAAAATTGGCTACATAATGCTTGTCCTATTTACACAACAAGTATTTGCACAAACCAAAGATGAAACAACTATTTTACAAATTTTAGCACAACAGGAAAAAGCTTGGAATGAGGGTGATCTTAATCAATTTATGCATGGTTATTGGGAAAACGACAGACTTGTTTTTGTTGGTAAAAATGGGGTTACTTATGGCTATGAAAATACCTTAGCAAACTATAAAAAAAATTATGCTACTAAAGAGCAGATGGGGCGATTAAAATTTACCATCCTCTCCGTGCAAGCTTTAGGAAAAAAATATTTTAGCATCATTGGGAAATGGGAGCTCACAAGAACTGTTGGTAATCTTGGCGGACATTATACTTTGTTATTAAAAAAAATAAAAGGACAATGGAAAATTATTGCAGACCATAGTAGTTAGATTATTTCAGATGATTATTCCCTGGCCAATTTTTCTGTTTTGGAACAAATAAAAAACTGTGTAAACACAAAGTAGCCTAAAGCTACCCCAATAAATGAAAAGAGGATATCAAAATAATCAAAGGTTCTGTGAAATACAGGAAATAGCTGAGCTAATTCGTTTAATACTAAAATAACCATTCCTATACCACAAATAAATAACACAGAACGCTTTTCAATTAATTGAATCCATCTTTTTAAAAATAAATCTCCGCAAAAAGGAATCAAAAATGCACTAATTAAATTTGGAGCGACATCACGACATATAAAGAGAGCTGGCGGTAATGTTACAAAAGGTCGAATAAATAATTTGACTAAGACAATTAAAATGAAACCAATGAATAAAATTAGTCTTTTACTTTTTTCCATATATGTTTAGTGTGTAAACCCGATAGGGTCTTTCCATATTTTGTAGATTAAAAAAAGATAGCCAGTCGAACTTAATATTAAAAAAATATAATACAAATAATTCACCCATTTCCATTCACCTTCAACGAATGCATAACCAAGCATAATACCTAAAGTAGAATTTAAACCCATCCATAATAAGGTCAAGCCTATCGTTCTTGAGATTCTATTTAAAAAAGCCATTATTTCTGGATCCATTAGTCTAAACTTTGTTTGTTCGCAGCTGCTTCTTTCAACAATCTATCGAATTGAGCAGGTGTTAAATCATTAAAGAAATAATAGACAGGGTCAACTTTGGCACCACGCTTAATCACTTCGTAATGCAGATGTGAACCAGTACTTTTACCGGTACTACCCACATAACCAATCACTTCTCCTCTTTTCACCGATTGCCCAACTTTCGCTTTCACACGTACCATATGGGCATATAAAGTTTGGAATCCATATCCATGGTTAATCACCACTTTATTACCATACCCATCCGTACTAAACCCTGCTTCTTGCACCACTCCATCAGATGTTGCATAAATAGGCGTACCCGATGGTGCAGAAAAATCTAAACCAGCATGTAAACGAAAGTCTTTGTACAAAGGGTCAATTCGATAGCCAAAACCAGAAGCTACCCTTTTCAGATTCTTATTACTTACTGGCTGAATAGCTGGAATGGCCCTCAATAATTTTTCTTTATTTTTTACCATGGTGGTAATTTCTATAAAAGATTTACTTTGAAAGGACATCCTTAAACTCAAGTTATTTAATTGATTGCGTATATTCTCAATGAGCGCGGTATTAGATAAACTTTGGATTAGCCTGATCTCATTTTTTGCCAACATTTCTTTTACCCTAGCACTATCAGGAATAGGCGTAGCCTCAAAAATAGATCGATATACTTCATTATCTCTTTGTTCTAATTCCACCATTTGAAGTTCCAATTGCTTCATACGTTCTTGTAAAACGGTATAGCTTTCTTTATATGCAGTATTCTGTTGTCTTAACAAACGTTCTTTTGGAGAATCAATATATTGAAATAAAATAGCCACAAAAAGCACCCCAACTGCCAGTGAAGCGATAACAAAACCAATAGTTTGCAAAAGTCGCACCTTAAAAGGCACTTCGATTTTTTCAAATCTTAAAGTATGGGTATTAAAGAAATATTTTATTTTCTTCATGTGGAATGATTATTGCCCTCTAAAGTCCAATAAAAAGGCTCAAATGCTTACCTTTGGAGACTTTATGAAACGCTACAAAGATAGCTTTTTAATTTAGCACATAGCTTAAAATATAGTCCCATGATGAAGAGTTCAGAAATAAGACAACAGTTTTTAGATTTTTTTGCGTCCAAAGGACATACCATTGTACCCTCAGCCCCTATCGTTGTAAAAAATGACCCTACTTTGTTGTTTACTAATTCAGGGATGAATCAATTCAAGGATTATTTTTTAGGCAACCAACAACCTAAATTTTCTAAAATAGCAGATACCCAAAAATGCTTAAGGGTGAGCGGAAAACACAATGACTTAGAGGAAGTTGGTGTAGATACCTACCATCATACAATGTTTGAAATGTTAGGGAACTGGAGCTTTGGTGATTATTTTAAAGCAGAAGCAATTGCTTGGAGTTGGGAACTATTGACTAAAGTATACAAATTAGACCCTAACAGATTATATGTAACAGTTTTTGAAGGCGATGCTTCAGAAAATCTCCCATCATCAAGTGTTGCATTAGAAGAGTGGAAAAAATGGGTACCTACTGATAAAATTATTTACGGCAACAAAAAAGACAACTTCTGGGAAATGGGAGATACAGGGCCATGTGGTCCTTGTAGCGAAATCCATATTGACATGAGGTCTGAAGAAGAAATTGCACAAATTCCTGGACGTGATCTGGTGAATAATGATCATCCTCAAGTAATTGAAATTTGGAACAATGTATTTATTCAATACAATCGAAAAAAGGATGGCAGTTTAGAACCCTTACCAAATAAGCATGTGGATACAGGAATGGGATTTGAAAGACTAGTACGTGCAATTCAAAACAAAAAAAGCAACTACGATACCGATGTATTTACAGGAACAATTGATTCAGTTGCTAAGATCACAGGCAAAACATATGATTTTGGAGATAGCAAAGAAGCCATTGCATTTCGTGTATTAGCGGATCATATTCGTGCCATAGCTTTTACTATTGCAGATGGTCAATTACCTTCAAATACTGGAGCAGGATACGTCATTAGAAGAATTTTGAGAAGGGCGGTTAGATACTATTATTCTTACCTTGATTATAAACGACCTTTGTTATTTCAATTATTACCTCTTTTAGCAAAGCAATTTGAAACCGTATTCCCAGAATTACAACAACAACTTGAATTTGTAACTAAAGTAGTCAAAGAAGAGGAGGAAGGCTTCTTAAGAACTTTGGAAAAAGGATTAAAAAGAATGGATGATATCATTCAATCACAAGAAAAAAAATCTATCATAGAAGGTAAACTTGTATTTGAATTGTTTGATACTTATGGATTCCCAGTTGACTTAACTAGATTAATTGCTAGTGAAAATCAATTATCAATTGACGAAACCGGCTTTGAACAAGAAATGCAACAGCAGAAAGATCGAAGTAGAGCAGCCACTGCTATTGATACAGGAGATTGGATTCAAGTAAGCGAAGATGCCGAGACTAAGTTCATTGGATATAAAGCAACTGAAGCCACTACAAAAATTGTTAAATATAGAAATGTAAAAGCAAAAGGAAAAGAAGCCTATCAATGGGTTTTTGCAACAACACCTTTTTATGCAGAAAGTGGTGGTCAAGTTGGAGACAAAGGTACACTTAGATTTGAAGATGGTTCTATACTTACTGTGACAGATACGAAGAAAGAGAATAATCTATTCATCCATTTTACCGATAGCTTGCCATCTGTGATTGGATCAACAGTAAAAGCTGAAGTTGATGAAACACTTAGAACACATACCACCCAACACCATTCTGCTACACACTTATTACATGCGGCACTTAGAACTGTTTTAGGTAAACATGTGGCTCAAAAAGGTAGTTTAGTCAATGCAGATCAATTACGTTTTGACTTTTCTCATTTTGCAAAAATGACTCATGAAGAAATAGAAGCAGTGGCTAAGTTGGTCAACGATAAGGTTAAGGAAAATATACCTGTTGTTATTAAAGAGATGAGTAAAGACGAAGCGGTTAGTTTAGGTGCGATGGCTTTATTTGGAGAAAAATATGGTGATACCGTTCGTGTTGTTGTGATGGATCCAAATTATTCAATTGAATTATGCGGAGGAACACATGTTGGACATACTGGCGAAATTGGCCATTTTGTGATCAAAGCTGAGTCTTCTGTAGCAGCAGGCGTAAGAAGAATTGAAGCTGTAGTGGGGAATGCGGCAGTTCAATTTCAAGAAGAAGCAAAAGAAAAATTAAGAAAACAAATTACTCAACTAGAAGAAGCGAATGCACTTATTGCTGCAAGCTTGCATAAAAAAGAAGCGTGTGTAGATTCAACAGCTTATTCAATAGAACAACTTACTAGCTATATACTTGACTTACAAAATCAACAAAAAGAGTTAAAAAAACAATTAGAAAGTCAAGAAACAATCTTTTTAAATGAACTAGTTGAAGCTCAAAAAAATAAATTCGAAACCATTCATGGGGTACAATACCTTGGAATTCAAGTAGTATTAAGCAATACTGATCAGTATAAAAAAGCAGCTCAAATGTTAACCCAAACACAATCTGGTGCCGTAATGGTATTATTGGTTGGCGCACAAGGGGATAAAGCATTTGCTGCCTTATCAATGAGCGAAGAATTAGTTACTAGTAAAAAGTGGGAAGCTCCACAGATGATTAAAACATATATTGCCCCCTTGATCAAAGGCGGGGGCGGAGGTCAAAAAACTTTAGCCGCTGCAGGTGGTCAGGACGCAAGCCAATTAAATCAAATACTAGCACAAATTAAATCGCTACTATAAAATAGACACACTATAGCATAATACTAAGCCATCTTGTTTTAAACTAGGTGGCTTTTTTATGCATTTGCTTGATTAATCTGTATTTTTGTGTTATGCCAAATAAGACGCTATACCAAGCAGTCATAGGACTAGAAATTCATGCTCAATTAGCCACCAAAAGTAAATTATTTAGTGGAGATGCTACAAGTTTTGGCGCAGCGCCAAATACACATGTTAGCCCCATCACTTTAGGCCATCCTGGCACTTTACCGAAAACCAATGCGAAAGCAGTGGAATATGCTATTAAAATGGGATTAGCATGTGGCTCAAAAATTGCTAAAGAAAATTATTTTGCTAGAAAAAATTACTTTTATGCTGACTTGCCAAAAGGGTATCAGATTTCACAACACACCACACCCATTTGTGAAGGTGGGCATGTAACTATACAAACAATTGATGGCGCAAAACCAATTCAACTCAATAGAATTCATTTAGAAGAAGACGCAGGTAAAAGTATACATGATCTTTCTTCTACAGATTCTTATATAGATTTAAATAGAGCAGGCACTCCTTTAATTGAAATTGTTACTGAACCATGCTTACATAGTGCAGAAGAAGCATATTTATACGTATCAGAAGTACGTAAACTTGTTAGATGGCTTGGTATATGTGATGGCAATATGGAAGAAGGGAGCTTAAGATGTGATGCCAATATTTCTGTGCGGTTAAAAGGCGAAACAAAACTTGGGACAAGGGTGGAAGTAAAAAATTTAAATTCAATTCGAAATATTAAAAAAGCCATTGAGTTTGAAATAGATCGTTTGATAGGGCTTTTAGAAAACGGCGAAACAATCATTCAGCAAACAAGAAGTTTTGATGCAAATAACGATACTACATTTTCTATTAGAGATAAAGAAGACGCTAATGATTACAGGTATTTTCCAGATCCAGACCTAGCACCCTTTCATCTTACTGATAAGTATATACAATCTATTCAAGCTGACTTACCTCCCCTACCCAATCAATTAAAAAAAGATTGGAGCAATAAATTTGACTTGAATGTCTACGATATTGATCAACTTTGCGAAAACAAACAAGAAGCCGATTTTTATTTATTATGGACGAAGCAGACCAAATTATATAAGGCTGCTGCCAACTGGATGATTGGACCTATACGTGCCTATTTAAATGAACATAACAAAGTACATACTGAATTAATTCCTTTATTACCGCACCTTTCGGAACTTTTGATGATGGTAGATCAACATTTAATTAGCTTCTCAGTGGCTGCTGATAAAGTATTTAAAGCGATTATCGCTAACCCTCAATCCCCAATGGACTTTGCTACAACAAATCAATTATTACAAAATAGTAATACAGACGAATTAACAACCTGGATCAATTCGGTTCTTACTAATCATCCAGACAAAGTATTAGCCTATAAAAAAGGGAAAAAAGGATTGATTGGTTTATTTGTAGGCGAAGTAAAAAAATTAAGCAAGGGCAAGGCGGATCCCCAAAAAACAACTGAACTCTTAGAAGTAATATTATCTAAATAGAAAATTATTTTATGTTTAAAAATAACCTCATTGTAGTAGTTAGTATTTTTCTTTTTATGGCGACCAGCTGTAAAGAAAATAACCAAGAAGCTCGATATACCATTTCTGGAACCATTAAAAATGCAGCAAATAGACCCTTGCTTCTTCAGGAAATCCCTTATGGGGGTAAACCAATCATTACTTTGGACTCCTTAACCTTAGATGCTAATGGAAAATATAGCTTTGAGTTCATTGCAAAGCAAGAAGGAATCTATAGACTAAGCAGTGGAGATGATTTGGACATTAGCTTTATCAATGACAAGGACCAAATTCAGATCAATGCTGATGCAAACAATTTTGCATCTTATTCGGTAAAAGGATCCCCACATAGTGAGGCAATGATACAATATATGAAAGCATACAGGTCAAAAGATTCTTCTTTATTTGCAACACTATATGCATTAGATAACTTACAACAAAGTAACGGTAAGGATAGTAGCATTTTATATTTACAACAAGAAAAGGATAAGAAAATAAAAGCATTGAATGATCATGTAGAACAAACAGTGAACAGTTCTAATAGTCCTGCACTCATTTATTTTGCACTCGGTATGGCACTAAGATCTATGGAGATCAATAAAGTTCTTGCGATGGCTAAGGTCGTTGCAGAAAAAACCAAAGCTGCCCCTCTATTTGAATTTGTGAATATCCTAAGTGGTCAAGTGCAAGCAGCTAGTCCAGCAACTGCCATTACAGTTGGCGCAATGGCACCAGAAATTGCTTTACAAGACCCTACTGGAAAAATCGTAACCTTAAGTAGCATGAAAGGCAAATATGTTTTGGTGGACTTTTGGGCAAGCTGGTGTGGACCTTGTAGAAGAGAAAATCCAAATGTAGTTGCTGCTTATAATGCATTCAAAAATAAAAATTTCACCATTTTAGGCGTTTCCTTAGATGACGATAAAGAAGATTGGCTTGAAGCTATCCAACAAGATAAATTAAACTGGACTCAAATAAGCGATTTAAAAAAGTGGGAAAGTACCGTAGTGAACACCTACCAAATTCAAGGCATTCCTTTTAACGTTCTTCTTGATCCAACTGGCAAAATCATTGCCACAGATTTAAGAGGGAGTGCCTTACAAAATACATTAAAACAATTGCTTCCATAGTGTATAAATAATTAAGCACTAAAAAAATAGCGTTTCATGACTGAAACGCTATTTTTTTAATACCTCTTTTTATTTAGTTACGCTGTATTACTTAGACTTAATAAAAGATTTAATCAATGTGGGCAGCAAGATTAAATTGGTCAAAGTACTAACTACTAAAGTAATTGAAGTTAGCCAACCTAAGGCTTTAGTACCCCCAAAATCACTAAAGCAAAATATCACAAAACCCGCCACTAATACTAAGGAAGTATAAATGATACTAATGCCAGTATGCTTAATAGTTTGAACCAAAGTGGTGTGTACTTGGTAATTTAAATGGGGTAATTCTTGCTTGTAATTGACTAAGAATCGAATAGTTACATCTATCGCAATACCCAATGCTACACTAAACACCAATACAGTAGATGGTTTTAATGAGATACCCGTCCATCCCATGATACCTGCTGTAATAAATAAGGGTACAATATTTGGAATTAAAGAGCAAATCAAAATTGGAAATGATCTAAACAAAAAAATCATACAAATAGCAATCAACAGAAAAGCCCAAAAAATTGACTCTCCTAATCCCTTGACAATAAAATTACTACCTTCTAAAAAGGTTACACTACTGCCAGTAATTACCACTTTATATTTTGCAGTATCAAAAATAGCCAAACTTGCACTATCAATTTTATTCAATAACACCGGAAGTTTTGCACTACCGATATCCTTCATATTTACAGTAATTCTTGTTTGACGCTTTGCAGCATCTATAAATTTATTCAATAACAGCGCTGGATTATTCCCAGCTGGTTTTACACTATCTTTTGGTGCAGCACTTGCAAAATATGGTCCAATAAAAGCCATTTCAGTACCTGTAGGAACTGCGTAAGACAAACTATCCCCATCATAAAAAGCTTGTTTAGCAAATTTTACACCATCCAATAAGCCCAAAGGTTTTCCAAATTCTGGCTGTTCCAGTAGAAAAGTATTGAATTCCTCAATGTGCTCTAATGGCTTAATTGTTCTAATTAACCCATTAGGCTTTTTAGTGTCTACGACAATTTCCAATGGCATCACTCCACCTGCATGCTGTTCAAACCATTTAAGATCGGTATATAATTTGTCCTGCTTTGGCAAATCATCTACTATAAATGCTTCTTTTTTAATTTGTAAAACACCTATTAAAGAAACTATTACAGCAAAGATAGTAATACCAAAAACCCACTTGGTATGTGTAAATGCCCAGCGCTCAATTTTTACCAATATTTTTTCTAGGTATTTATTTTCTAAATAACGCACATGTTTTGACTTAGGTGCGGGTAAGTATGAGAGTATTGGAGGAATAAAAAATAAGCTGATAAAAAATAAAATCATAATATTCACCCCTGATACCCATCCAAATTCTTTCAATAAAGGACTCTTGGTTAAAGCAAATACAAAGAAGCCAATAGCAGCAGTAATATTACAAAATAAAGTCACCACACCCATTCTTCCGACCATCTGCACAATAGCTTTGTCTTTATCTAATGTTTCTTTAAACGAAGTATGGTATTTATTTAAAAAGTAGATGCAATTCGGAATACCAATGACAACAATCAAAGGTGGAATCAAAGCGGTCAATAAAGTAATTTTCTGCCCCAATAAAACCATGCTACCTAAACTCCAAATCACTCCCATCAATACCACAGCTAAACTCATAATAGTTGCTGATATAGATCTAAAAAATAGTAATAGTGTAATCGCAGATAATACCAAAGAACCGATCAAAAACCAAAGCATTTCATTTTTGATTCTATCTGCCATAATAGTTCTAATATATGGTAGGCCACTAATATGGACAACTGTTTTAGTAGCTTGACTAAAAAGATCCAATTCATTTTGAATCCCTGCAATGATTTTTGTTCTAGAACCACTATTGATAGAATCAGCATTAAATGATATCGCCATAATATAACTGTTACTATCAGGATTGTAGTATAAGTTTTTGTAGAATGGTAGATTTTCAAATGCAGCTTGGTCTACAAGCAATAAACTATCATTCGTATAAGGCGCATGAAATAGCTTTCTTACTTTGAACTTAGTTTCAACACTATCTTTCTCGATCGTATAGGCAGCAGGAATACTCATTACTTCGGCTACCGATTTATTTTGCTTGATCTTTTTGTGCAAATCATCCAGTTGGTTAAAGAAATCTTTTGTATAAAATTGATCTGTTTTAAAACCTACTACAACAGTTGTACCGTCAACTCCATATTTTTTAACAAAATCATTATAGATTACAAACTTTGGATTGTCAGATGGAATGGCTTTTGTGTATTCGTAACTCAATTCAATTTGTGCTGCAAAATACCCCATCACTACGGTTAAAAGGAGTACAAGAGATAAATAAGTTTTTTTAAACCTTAAAATATTTTGACCTAAATGATACCACATAATGTTTATTTTAAATTAGATGACCCATAAATAAGCAGCTAACTGAGTGAATATGCCAATAAACAGGCCCACTACCAATTCTTTTTTGGTATGATTACTTACTACTAATCTTGCACTAATCACCAGTGCTGTTAACAATATGGCTAATGGCACCCAGATTGCATTATTCACAGGGTAAAAAACACTCACCAATGTAATAGCAGTTGTAATACCTGCAATGCCCATTGCATGTAAGCTTACTTTCATGAAATTATTAACCGTCATACCAATTGCACTTGCGACGAAAATACCTAGGTAAAAGAATTTTAAAGCAATAGGCTGGTCAGTGAAATTTCTACTTAAGTAATACATCCACCAATAAAAAAACATCGTGATCACATAAGGAATGATTCTTTCTTTTTGTGTTCTTAAATAGATGCTGTCACTTAATTTTAAACGCCATAATAGAAATACAGCAAATGCAGGAAAAAACGCAGTCAACCAAACCACACTAAATAAACGCATTTTCAATTGCCAGTCTGTGATGCCTACAAATTCAAATGGCAAGACCTGCATTAAATAAAGAAAAAAATAAGTTGGGATAAAAAGTGGATGAAATACATAGGACAATAAATGGGCGATATATTGTACAATTTTTGGTTGGAATTTTTCCATAGTTGATTTGGCTACCATTCTTTTCTGAGTCTTGCGACAGGTATGTTTAAAAGTTCTCTATATTTAGCAACAGTCCTTCTGGCAATATTGTAACCTTTCTCTTGTAGCTGTTCGGTCAATTCATCATCGCTTAAAGGCTTTAATTTATCTTCCCCTTCAATTAATTCCTGAAGAATTGCCTTTACCTCTTTTGTGCTTACTTCTTCTCCGCTATCTGTTGTCAAAGATTCACTAAAGAAATACTTTAACAAGTAGGTCCCAAATTCTGTTTGAACATATTTACTATTCGCCACCCTGCTCACTGTGGACACATCTAAGTTTGTCTTCTCTGCAATATCTTTTAAAATCATTGGGCGAAGTGAAGTAGTATCTCCACTTAAGAAAAAGGCTGACTGATAGTCTAAAATTGCATTCATTGTCAACAATAAAGTCTGTTGTCTTTGAAGGATCATTTCAATAAACCATTTTGCGGCATCTATCTTTTGTTTGATAAAAAACACAGCTTCTTTTTGTGCTTTATCTTGTTTCTTACTACCCTCATACTCTTTCAACATCAACTTATAATCATCACTAATGACCAAAGGAGGAGCATTACGACTATTTAAAGTCAATTCTAATTTACCGTTATTGATTAATACTGTGAAGTCAGGAATAATATACATTTCTGCTTCATTGGTGTAACTAGTCTCTGCACCCGGCTTTGGATTTAAGCTTAGAATTTGATGCAAAACTTCCTTCATCCCAGACTCATCTAGATGCAAGCTTCTTTGAATTTTATCATAATGCTTGCGTGTAAATTCCTCAAAATATTTTTCGATAATTAAAATAGCAATTTTTCTTGCTTCATCATCTGAATATAATTTCCCTCTACTATCAGATAAATGGGCTGATTCCCCTTCTCCTTTTCTACGTAATTGAATCAATAAACATTCTTGTAAGTCTCTAGCAGCAATTCCTGCTGGATCAAAAGCTTGTATTTGCTTTAAAATAAGTTCAATCTCTTTTTCTTCTACCCACATACTTTGTTTAAATGCCAAATCATCTGCTATAGACTGCATCGCCCTTCTCAAATAACCATCATCATCTAAGCTTCCAATAATTTGCTCCGCAATTTTAAAGCCTCTTTCGTCTAATGCCAACATACTCAACTGATCCATTAAAACTTCATGCAAACTCATTTCCGCTTTAATCGGAATCACTTTATCGTTGTCTAATTCAGGATAGAATTCATCTCTGGTTTTATAATCTGCTACTTCATCATCATAACTATACTCATTCAACTCTTCATTACTCATCTCAAACTCATCTACAGGAACAGCTTCTTCGTCATCCTGCATATCTTGCAATAATTCATCATTCATTTCATCTGGTGACGTGAAATCAGATTCTAATAAAGTGGGGTCCACTTCTAAAGCTGGATTTTCTTCTAATTCTTCTTTAATTCTTTGCTCTATTTGTGCACTAGGGATTTGCAACAACTTCATTAATTGGATTTGCTGAGGTGACAATCTTTGTAATTGTCTTTGTTGCATGGATTGTCCTAATGCCATAACCTAGCTTATGCTACTATTTTTTTTAATACAGCCAAAAATGAAGCGCCTTTTTCATGTACTTGCTCCTCAGTCCATGTTAAACTAATTGCAGTTGACACACATTTACTAAGTATTGCATCACTCTTTGAAAAATCTTTATGCTTTAGAGCAAGCAAAGCTTTTTGTTGCATTTCAGACAAAGGATAAAAGCTTGTTGCATTTTTTAAATGATCCCATTTTCTGATATAATGCCAGTTGTTGGCAAACCAATAAAAATTTCCAGCAAGTATCCCAGCTTCTTTAAATGCTGCAATAGCTTTTTCTGTTAATTCCTGACTTGGTAAGAACCAAGTTAAAAAACTTGCACTATCTCCTGCAGGATCAGGCACAACCCTGAATTGTATACCTGGCACTTGTTCAAGATAAGATCGTAAAATTTGGTTGTTCTTTTTTTGTATCGTCAAAAAAGTATCTAGTTTTCTTATTTGAGCTAAACCAACCGCAGCGTGTAACTCACTGATACGAAAATTATAGCCCAAAGCTGGATGCAAATCTGCCCCTCTGTCAACCCCTAAATGATCATGCCCATGATCCGTAAATGCATCCGACTTAGTGTACACTTCTTGATCATTGGTCATTACTACTCCACCCTCACCACAAGTAATCGTTTTTACAAAATCAAATGAGAAAGTGCCGGCATGACCAATAGTTCCTAAATGTTTCCCTTTATAAGTACCACCAATACTTTGACACGCATCTTCTAATAAAATTATATTGTGCTCTTTGCAAATAGCCACTAACGCATCCATATCTGCCATACTTCCGCACATATGCACTGGCATGATACATTTTGTCTTCGGTGTTATCGCCGCTTTAACGGCAGCTGGAGATAAAGTCAAACTTTCATCTATATCCACTAAAACAGGAATCGCGCCTGCACTTATAATTGCTTCAAAACTTGCCACAAAAGTGAATGCTGGCATAATCACTTCGTCACCAGAACCAATTCCTAGGGCCGCCATTGCAGTAGTTAATGCAGCGGTGCCACTTGAAGTAAGTTGAGCATATTTTGACCCGAAAGTGGCACAAACCGCCGCTTCTAACTCTTTAGATTTCCAAATACCCTTTCTAGGACCGTCAAATCCATAACGCATTAAAATTCCTGTTTCAAGGACTTCATTTACTTCTTTC